>QMPB01000124.1 GCA_003648395.1 Bacteroidota bacterium | reverse complement strand
TGTTAAAGATGAAGCCATTTTAAGACAAGCAAGAGCAGATGCCTTGGAGCTATTAGAGAAAGATCCCAAACTTGAGCTTCCCGCTAATGAGCTATTGAAGATATACTACTTAAAAACTAAAGCAGCTAAAACTAACTGGGGAAGAATAAGTTAATTTATCCCTCAGTCTATAGTCAGCAGTTTGCAGTCTGTTTTGCACAAACTGCTAACTGAGAACTGAATATTTATTTTCCCCAAGTGCTAGGAGATAAGCGCCATTCTTTTAGAGACTCTACATCATCACTACTTACATAACCAGCTTCTTTAGCTTGATTAATCATAGTATTATAATCAGTAAGGATTGTTAAATCCACATCTTTTTCTTTAAAATTTTCTTCGGCTACCTCAAAGCCATATGAGAAAATTGCCACCATTCCTTCAACCTTACAACCAAAGTCGCGTAATGCATCAACAGCTTTAAGAGAACTTCCTCCTGTAGAAATTAAATCCTCAATAACAACAACTGTTTGACCTTCTTTTAGAGCTCCCTCTACCTGGTTTTTCATACCATGAGATTTCTTGTCAGGGCGAACATAAACGAAAGGCTTATTTAATTTCTCAGCAACTAATGCTCCATTGGCTATTGCTCCAGTGGCTACACCTGCAATAACATCTACATTAGGATATAATTTTTCTATAACTGCTGCAAATTCGTCACGAATATAGCTTCTAACCTCAGGATATGATAGAGTTTTTCTATTATCACAATAAATTGGAGATTTCCATCCAGAAGCCCATGTAAATGGAGTATTTTTATTTAACTTTACTGCTTGGATTTTTAATAAAGATTCTGCTGTTTTTTCTGCTGTTTTCATATGATTTGTATTTTGTGTAAACTCAGTATAATTATAAGTAACTCAGATTATTGTAAAATCACAATGAAGTTATTCATTGTCTTATTTTGATATTACAAATGTATAAAGTTTTTAAAGATAATTGGCTTTTTATTTTAGCTGATAGCAATGATATTCCTCATATAGCTGATGCTATTACTATCTGTATTACTAATGCTGAAGATGTAATTCGGATAATTAGTGGATATGACACTACTATTGATAGTGATACCATTATTGTTTTATATAGCAACTTAGGGGAGTTGATTACTGTCTTTGAGAATAATTATTTATTGAAAGTTGCAGCTGGAGGTTGGGTTTTTAATAATATTGGGGATGTGATGATGATAGATAGATTGAATTATTGGGATATTCCAAAGGGCCATATAGAAAAGAATGAGACTTTGCAAATATGTGCTATTAGAGAAGTAGAGGAAGAAACAGGTATTGCTAATTTATCAATAGTTGAGGAACTAGGTATTAGTAGACATTTATTTAGGTATTCAGAGGGTAGCCCTGAAATTCTAAAAGTAACGCACTGGTTTCGAATGTATAGTAACTATAGCGGAACTTTTAATCCTCAAATATCAGAAGGTGTAGAAAAAGTAGAGTGGGTGAGTAGTGACAGAATAAATGAATATTTATATAAATCATACCGATCATTACAAGAATTTTATTTTGATGAAGTAGAATAGTGAAATGAATAAAGAATTTACCTTATTTTCGCAATTATGATAGAAGCTAAAGATATAAGAAAGAATTATGGAAATCTAGAAGTGCTAAAAGGTATTAATATTACTATTGAAGCAGGAGAAATTGTTAGTATTACAGGTGCTTCAGGTGCTGGTAAAACTACTTTATTACAGATTTTAGGTAGTCTTGATAATCCTACTTCTGGAGATGTTTTTATTGATAATGAGAATATAAGCCAGTTAAAGGAAAAAGCTTTGTCGGAATACAGAAATAAAAATATAGGTTTTGTTTTTCAATTCCACCATTTACTTCCTGAGTTTACTGCTATAGAGAATATATGTATTCCAGCTTTTATTGCTAAAAAAAGTAAACAAGAAGCAGAGAAAGAAGCTCTATTACTGCTTGATTATATGGGACTAAGCGATAGAAAAAATCATAAACCTTCAGAATTGTCAGGAGGAGAGCAGCAACGTATTGCTATTGCTAGGGCATTAATAAATAAGCCGAAGGTGATATTTGCAGATGAGCCTTCGGGGAATTTAGATCATCAGCGTTCGCAAGAGTTACATGATTTATTCTTTAATCTGAGAGATGAGTTTGGGCAAACCTACGTTATTGTTACGCATAATAAGGGCTTAGCGGAAAGGGCAGATAGGCAAATAGTAATTAATGATGGAATAATATTATAACTCTATCATTGGAAGTTTTTTATAATCTTTTTGAAATATGAAATTAATTCCAAAACGGATATTTCCATAGTTTACTGTATGAGGTGAAATAACGCCAATAATATTATCTGTAGCAATATATACTTGTAATGGGTTAAAATTAGCAATTATACCTAATCCAAAATTTAGATAGTTATGATTAATTATAGTATAGCTAGCAGATACTTTAAAATTATCGCCTAAATCTCTATAGTATGAAGCCGTAAAAGAAGGTTGTACAGTGTTCTTAAAGACTTCAAAACGAAATAAAACACCTAAGGTTTCTTTATCACTGAATTGATAATCTACTCCTAAATATATTTTTGCTGTTAATGGAACCCTGAAAACTTCTGAAGATTCAGTTATATCAAAAAGATTGATTAAAGAATCTGTTATTTCAGTCATTTTATCCTCTATTTGTTCATCATCAAGTCCAATAAACTGAGTGGCATCAATTCCTTTATAAGTGAATTCTGTATTTGAGGTATATGTTTTTAAATATCTGTCGTAATTAATATATCCAATATCCAGAATTGATGCCGATAAATTCCATAGACGATTTAGTTTATATGTGGCACCAATGTCAAATCCTAAACCAAAGTTAGCGTCACTTTGCATATATTCTACCCAGTTTATTGCAGAATCTCCCATAAAGTCAGGTAAAGAAGTGTTTATCACAAAATTCGATTTTATTCCAAGATTATAATATTTTTCAGAAGTAGATAATTCTAGGTCTACATTCTCAGTATAAATTGCTGATTTACCAAAAAGAGCTTTGGTTTTAATCCCAATATTTAGTTTTTCATTAACATCCCATGCTACTCCTAAAGCATATTCTCTATAATGAAGAGCTTTAATGTCTAAAGGATCTAGATCTATTGTTTCACCAATAAATTGAGAATTGCCTTTAAGTGCGAGTTGAATTATTTTATCAGAGTATAATACATTAACATCAGTAATGTCAGATGCTGATGCAGAGAAATAAAAGTCATTCCATTTCATTCCTCCGTATAACCATTGATTTGTATTTCTATTTATAACGTTATTATTTGATTCAAGATTATTCAGAATACCATTAGTATTAAGTCCCAAAGAGTCGCCAGGAGTTATCATTAAAATCTCATCATATTTGGGTCCGCTAGTACCAAAACCTGTATATGTTGATGATATAGTAGGAGCTCCAAAGTGAAATTTATAATCAGGGATAAAAGCAGGGTTTAGCAGATTTGTTTGAGGAACAGCCCTCATGCTATAGAATCCTAAATCGTATTGCGCCATTAGCTTAGTCGACCATAAAGTTATTAGGCTTAAAATTATTAAAGTATATGTATATATTTTACGCATATTTTATCTTAAAAGTCAGTATTATAATTAACTTTCATAGAAACTTGAAAATCTATGCTATAATCACTATAGATTTTTACAACTTTAGTTCCACTATCATAAGTTGATGATTTGCCTGAGACTATCATATGTGCAGCATACTTTAAATTTTGTAACCTTTGATTTGTAATGCTTGCTGTTACAGTATAATACTCAGGTATAGAAACTCTATATTCAGGAGGTGGGCCAGGTATTGCGGCTTCAGTTAAAGGAACTATATCTGAAAATAATGAATCTATTACTATGTAATTTGTATCTGTTAAATATATTTGCATTGAAGCATCAAAAGGAAAGTGGTTTACTGTATTGAAATTAACATCAATGCTATTTATCTCTTCCCAGTTATATTCATTCTCAAGGTTTATGCTCGTAGTGTCGGTAAGCTCATATACAATATACCTACCATAAAGTGGAATTTCAACCTCAGTTTGTATTGATATTTTTGATGTATCAACCACAAAATTAGGAATAACATCTCCGAGAGGGTTAGCGGTGCTACTTCCTGAATAGAAAAATTTTTGAGGAAAGAAATTAATTACATCTACTATATTTGAATTATCTTGGTTAAATATAATAATTGTAGAATCGCTATATCCAACGTTATTTATATCAGGATAATTTATGGAGAATGTAGGTAATAAATTACTTGTAATATCTTTTGTACCACCATCTTTTTCTACATACAGACTGTCAAAAGTTATGTCAACAGGGATGCCAAAGCTATTACTAAAATTAAGTTTTAACATTGCTTCCTCAAGCGAAGCATCAAATATAGCACTATGGTTAAACATACTAATATCAATTTTTTGTAAATCAATGTCAACAGTATATTGGTCAAAATACCCAAATAGCTGATAGTAGGTTATGTTTTTTATTTCTTGAGAGAGACTTATACTATATGGAGAATTGTCCGCCTGATTTCCTTTCTTTATCAATACGTTGATAAACTCAGAAATCTTATTATCAATATCACCATTTGTGTTTATTTTAACCCAATAATCAGCTAGGGAAATGGTTTTTGTAACAGTAGTAGGGCTACTGCCACTATATGGTAAATCTATTTTTTGTTTTAAAGGCACTCCATATCGTGTAAAATCAGGAATAATTAGGTCCACATAGCTATCGTGATTGATATTAGTAGAAATTTCAATAATAAAGTCGCCCTCTTTAATTAGTATGCTATCAAATCTTTCGTTAGTAGGAGGGGCGAACTCAGCGTTTAGTTGAAATAGATATAGTGCGCTGTCGCCTGTGGGAAGGCCTATTGGAAGTAGTAAACTTACAGTAGAGTCAAATTGCTGATTAGGAATGTCAATTACGTTATTTCCAACTTGAGTAATTTGTTCACTTCTGTAAACTATGCTTAAAAGCCCATTTGGATCTTCATACCAATAATCTTCGCTTTTATCAACAACCATTTGCATATCGAGCTTTCCAAAAAAAAGTGGCACGGCCATTTCTGGGTTCCATGATCCACCAGAAAACTTATGTATCTTAAGACGCTCCTTATAACAAGAGTCTAATGTTGATAGTGTAATTATACCTATTAATATACTAAGAAGAAGATATTTTATGTCCATATTTGATTTACTCATATATTCTTTTCCTAGTTCAATAAATAATTACTTACAATTCTGTCTTTCACACTTATAAGATGAGTGTCTCCCGATTTAGTTGCTTTATAAATTAAGAAATATTGACTGCCAAGGAATTCTTCATGTTTAGTGAAGACTCCTGATTCATTTCCAAACTCAAAAACATTTTTGTTATTGTTAAAAACAATAATACTGCTGCTGTCCTTTAATATATTTCCAATACTTTGAGGTTTTATACTAAAATCAAAATCAAATTTCTTTGACCATAATAACTGTTGTTTATCGTTATATGCGTAGACTATATTTTTGTCATAAAAGACGAACTCTTTTTTCTTGTCTCCATTTATGTCGAACAAATAAAATCTATGTTTTGGACTAAAGTCTCTATAAAGCACCTTCTTAATGCTTCCGTCTTTGCCAATAGATATTACTCTTCCAGCAATATCAGTTGTTATTAGTTGGTTATTGTATTTATAAAATTTAGTTCTAATATTGTTTGTGAAAGCAAGTTTTGTTTCTATTCTAGCAACACCTTTTCTATTTGAAAACACAACATTTCCACTGGTATCGCAAAGGAGTATGAAATCCTTATTATTTATACTAAAATGCTGAATTGTAGTAGTAATATGCGATGGAAGTGTTGGCAATAACCAGCCATTAGTAATAGAACCATCAATTTGATAATTATGAATTGCCCCATCATTTAGAGGGATTAGTATTCTATAATTTCTTTTATTATCATAATCAATTAGACTTAAAGGAGCGGTGGCTTCTGACTCTAGTTTTACAGGGAAGTTTTCAACAGAATTTCCATTTAGGTCGTACATATACATACTGCTCTTGGAATTAAATAGGAACTGATATTTGCCATTTTTATAATAGTCAACTATTTTAGGAGTACCAATTGGTAATTCAGGAACAGGAATTGCCCATTTTATTTCTCCAATAGAGTTAATCCTATACATTGTATTTTTTTCATCAAAAACAAGGATGTTATTCTCATTTGTATTATGATCTTTTATAATAAACGGACCGGCTTTTATATTATAATCTAAGGCTAGCTGCCAAGAGCTGCTATTTACTTTTTCCTCTATATCATTAGTACTTATATTAATAGATGTAAAAGCGCCATTTGTATTTACAATAAATTGAATACATACATCTCCAAATTTGTTAGGATCAAAATTTGACTTATCTAGGTAAGAAATTGTGTTCTTATTCCAATAAGGGGTAGTTAAATTACTAATAAAATGTGCATTTGCATACAGCATTATATGCGACTCGTTATTTAGAGCCTCACGAAATTCATCAAAGCCCTTCCTTTTGGCAAGAGTTTTTTTAACAAGTATGCTATTGATATAATTCTTAATACTTGCTTTGGAGTTAGCAAACACAACATAGCTATTTGTGGTAATATAATATGTTTCATTTAATGAGCTAAATGCACTTCCAAATAACTTAGGTAATAGATATGGAATGTGAATTTGTTGAATTACAAAAGTACGATAAGTGTCTGTCTCAATAGTTATATCTTTATTATTACAGATTATTGAATTTAGCTCATGCAAACTTTTCCCTGTTTCTTTTAGGTCATATGAGTTCATTAATACAATACTCTGGGGACTTCCGTCATTATTAGCTTTATTTAAATAACATAATGCCAATTCGTTTTTTATCCATGGGTAAAAATACTTACTAATGTCAGTCATTAAATCTGCTTTATATTTCTTAATTGCAGCTACATTTTCAACATTGAAATCTGTTTTACTCTGTTGTTTAATGAATTTATTAAACTCATTGGCTCCCTGATAATATATGAAGCTCGTATTTGATGGAATATTCTCAAAGATATTTATGGTTGGTGCTTCATATTGAGAATAAGTTTTTAACCTACTAGGAATTGAATCTGCAGAATAACTATATCCATTTAAATTAATATTGTCACTATTGGTTTTAATATCTAATACAGAATATTGAGTAAATTGTTTTAATTGTTTTATGGTATTTGAATATTTATTCTCGCTTAATGAAGAAATAATTTTATAAAAATAATTGTGGTTTATATAAATATTTGCGGAAGCGTTTTTCCCTGCAATTTTAATAATCTGTTTGATGCTTTTAGCTTTATTCTCCGATTCTATTTTTTGCTCGCCTATTACTTTCTTGATAAGAGATTCGTTTTTACTAATGCATATATTACCAATTATATTTGCTATATAATAATTGTCTTCTGTGTTTATATATTGGAATTTATAAATATCATTGTCTTCATATTCAGAAATAGAGTATTTACCAATTGTATTTAAAAGCTTGTTAATGTTCTCGTTAGGTATTATCTTATCAAAAGATATACTTAATAAACTATTAAACTTAGTATTGCCAACATAGTGTAACGAATAATATACCTTAGGTTTACTGAGATTATTTTTACTTATGATTTTAGTAGTATTCCATACAGAATCCATTGTTGCAAAAAGCAATGACACATTATTGTCAACTTCAATAATATCCCATATTCTATATGCAGCATTTAGCTCAGGTCGCAATTTTGAATAGTCTGCAGCGCCAAAAATAAGTGCTGCATTATTAGGAATAATATACAAGGCATCCTTAGGTTGTTTGCTAATTTGAGTATATTTAATATACGCAAAATATAATCCCAATAATACAATAACTGCTATTATAATATATAGTAAAGACTTTATAAACTTCATTAAATAATTCTAAACATTTGTGTTATATTTTTTTATACAGTTAATAACTATAATCTTATTGCTATCAGTTATTAATCATCAAAAGTAAGAAAAAAATCTTCCCATTTTAGGATAAAAGATTATATAGTATTATTTTTAAAAAAATCGTATATTTGATAAAATATTTAAATGTATATCTAATGAATAAAGATACTGAATCAAGAAAAGAGATTATTAAACTTTTAGCTACGAAATCGGTAACTAAATACGAGACTTTTGATAATACTGCAATTGTATTTGAACAAATAAAAAGTTCATTAAAAGAGCTTGCTAGTCAAGTTAAATCTGAGCTTAAGGAATTGGGTAAGAATATTCCTGTGGAGTATCAAGAGCGAGGAAAGTTTGAGGTAGAGTTTAAAGTAGCTGGAGACCTATTATTATTTTATATGCATACAAATATCTTTGAATTTCCAAAATCACATGCAGTAGTGCAGCAAAGTTATTTAAAGGAAGACCCAACAAGATCATATTGTGGTGTTATAAGTGTATATAATTTTTTGGCAGACTCATTTAAGTATAATAGAATTAATGATGTAGGCTATTTAGTCAGTCGTATATTTATTAATAAGGATAATCATTTTCTATTGGAAGGCAAAAAACAATTGGGTTTTATGTTTAATAATTTTAGTACTCAAAAAATGAATAATGATTCTTTGCAAAAAATACTAGAAGCCGCACTTGCGTATTCAATTGAGCTTGACTTGCTGGTGCCAACTTTTAATTCAGTTAGCATTGTGAGTGTGGCAGAGATGCAAGATATCACATCGAGCATGGCTTTAAAGACGGGTAAGCCACTGGGATTCAGATATAAAGTAGGTAAGTAGGGATGGTCTAAAAAAAATAGATTTATTTTGAATATATTATTAGGATGTGTAAAAATAAAGTATATCTTTGCAGTCCAATTAGAGAGAGGTAAAACCTCTTGAAAATGGTCCGTTCGTCTAGGGGTTAGGACGCCAGGTTTTCATCCTGGTAACAGGGGTTCGATTCCCCTACGGACTACTTTTTTTTATTTATAAAATGTTAAATTATGGCTAATCATAAGTCTTCAATAAAGAGAATTAAAACAAGCGAAAAGAAAAGAGTTCATAATAGATATTATGCTCGTAGTATGAGAAGTGCTATTCGTAAATTTCGTTTTTTAACAGATAAAAAAGAGGCAGAGCAAGGTCTTTCTTCTTTAGTATCGTTAATTGATAAAAATGCAAAACGTGGCATTATTCATAAGAAGAAAGCTTCGAATTTGAAATCAAAGCTAATGAAATATATGGGTACTTTATAGTACTTGAAAAAATATTATTTAAGCCTCTAAATTTGTTTTTAGGGGCTTTTTTAGTGTCATTTTTTTCTAGAAAGTTTTTTTTCAAGTAAAGATTACTGAGCGATAGCTCTAAATATTAAGGGTCCGTTCATCTAGTAGTTTGGATACCAGTTTTTATTCTAATAGTATGGATTGATTCTCCCACAAACTATAAAAGCAGACTTCCAATTTTTATAATTGGAAGTCTGCTTTTATAGTTAAATAAGTACTATTTGAATAACTAGCGCCATACTTAATTGCA
>QMPB01000123.1 GCA_003648395.1 Bacteroidota bacterium | reverse complement strand
TGACGGTTTGCATCGTCGTCAACCTTTTGCGGCTTTCGATTTGGTGGGTCATAACAATCAGTTAATAGTAGTTGATCCTGTGGCTATGCAAAAATGGACAGTTGGCATAAGTACTCTGTCAGTCAATTTACAAGAACAATTGAGGTCGACTAATACGCAGTTTATTCAAGATGGCGATTATTTATATATATTTGGTGGCTATGGTTATTCTGCAGCTGTGAATAATCATATAACATTTGAATACCTAACAGTAATTGATGTTCCTGGTTTAATTAATGCTATTATAAATAATACTAGTATTATTAGCTACTTTAGGCAAGTAAGCGATGCGCGATTTGCTGTTACTGGAGGTCAAATTGGTAAAATTTATGATGTTTTTTGCTTGGTTGGAGGACAAAAATTTACTGGTAAATATAATCCCATGGGAGGATCTACTTTTACACAAACCTATACCGACCAAATTAGAAAAATGAAAATTTCGTATGATGGCACTAATTTAAACATAGTTCATTTGCCATATATTACTGATTTGGCTAATCTTCATCGTCGCGATTTTAATGTTGCCCCACAGATTATGCCCAATGGAGAAGAAGGTTTAACCTCATTTTCTGGTGTTTTTCAGGAAACTGTGGATCTACCTTATCTGTATTGTACAAATATTGATAGCAATGGGCAAGTGGCTAATAATAATTTTTCGCAGTATTATAATCACTACGAATGTCCGAAGTTAGCTATACATAATGCAGCAGAAAATGTTATGAGTACTGTTTTCTTTGGCGGAATAGCTCAGTATTATGATTTGAATGGTGTATTAACCATGGATAATAATGTTCCATTTGTGAGCACAATTGCAAGAGTTAGTCGTGATGCAAATGGACAAATGACAGAATATAAACTCCCCATAGAAATGCCTGCGTTATTAGGAGCATCAGCGCATTTTATTCATAACGAAGATTTGGCATATTATAATAATGGTGTTCTTAAAATGGATAGCCTTAGTAGCGATACAACTATTGCAGGCTATATTTATGGAGGAATATCTAGCTCTGCCCCAAATATTTTTTTTATAAACGATGGCACACAAAGTACTGCTTCTACTCAGATATATCGTGTATTACTAATTAAGAATCCTACTGCGGAGATTCATCAAGCAAATGAGCAAAGTAAAAGTAGTCTGCAATTGCAACTTTATCCAAATCCAAACGATGGGGTTTTCAAAATGTCTTTTGTATTGCAGAAAAAAGGATCTGTAATCTACAGATTATATGACAATTCAGGAAGACTGCTTAAAGAAGGTGAAGAGGAATTCCTTGCCGGGAAAAGTGTGCTTTCTATAAAAATGAATGAACAATCAATTGAAGGGTTATATTTACTCGTGTTTGAAGCTGAAGGAAAAACCCAAACTCAGAAAATGATTTTGAAATAGATACTATATGCCTCATTATTCAAGTACAAAAGTTTATAAAAGAGGAAGGCAAATAGGCGTTATACTAGAATGGGTAACCAACAGCAAAAGATAATACATAATCATCTAATATATGCGGGCTTGTGAATGTCCAATACTTATTATATTCTTTATAAGGTTTTCGTAATGGAATAGCAAGATCAAATCTAATAACTACATAATCGAGGTCTATTCTTGCACCTAAACCTGCACCTACGGCCAGTTGTTTATAAAAAGTATTAAAATCGAATTTGCCACCAATACGACTTGGATCTTCATTTAATAGCCAAACATTACCTGCATCTATAAATAATGCACCATTGAGTCTGTACATAATTGGAAACCGATATTCTAAACTTCCTGCAATTTTTATTTCACCAGACTGATCCAATAGTAAAGAACTTTGTGTTAAATCCTTCTTATAGCTACCTGGGCCGACTGTTCTTGCATAAAATGCACGTAAATCATTGCTGCCACCAGCAAAAAACTGCTTAATAAAAGGCATTACTGTTGATTTATTATAAGGTACGCCTATTCCTCCAATCAACCGGGTAACTAATGCACTTTTGGGAGATAATGCCAAATAATATCTAAAATCATTTACTACTTTGAAATATTGAGAATAGGTGGCATTGAAAATTTTATCTGGAGACGAAGCTGTTAATTTACTTTCTGTAGTAGCAAATAGATTTAAAAGGTTACCTGCTAAGTCAATAGAAATATTATTATAATAATTCTTTAATATATTATTTTTTGAATGTTTTTCTATAGTTAAACTATATGTTGAACCTATAATGAGCTGATCTTGAAAACTACGTGCTACACTTGGAAATTCTTTTAGGTAATCTAAAAACTCGGGAGAAGTTTCCATCATCCTATAAATGTTGAAAGTGAGAGGTTCTATTTTTACTAATAAGTTTTTATTAGCTCTCCATTCGTATCCAAAGTTAATATGCGAAACACTTGACTGATAATACTTTACTCGTTTACTAATTTTAAATCCAATGATTGCATAGGTTTTAGGAATATATATTTTGTTTTTATTTTTTAATTTGAAAGGCAATAAAAAACGAGGAAATTCTAAAGATGTTTGTATTCCAATTCCATAGGAATTCAATCCTAAATCATATTCCTTTTTCTTGGCTCTTTTTTGCCACTCGAGGCCACCACTAAGTTGAATATTGAGTCTCTCTGCCCCTTTAAAAATATTCCCATGCGAAATAGCCAAAACAGCAAAAGGGCCTATAAAATCATTTGATTTTGTGGCAAAATTCATCTCAAGTGATGTGCTTATTGGTTTGCTTGGTGTTAGATATATATGAGCATTTAGAGTGTTGGCTTTAGATGAGTCTTTGGAATAAACAATCTCAGATAATTTAAAAATTCCAAAATTATTCATATAATTAAGTGTTGCCTTATGGTTATCTAACTTATAAATGGGGTCATCTAATAGTGAAATCACTCTATTGATATATTTTTGTTTAAAGTAGTCTTGTTTCTGGAAATATATATTGTTTGTGGAGTCGTAAACTAAATCAATATTATTTATACTGTCTTTATTTGTATTAAAAAATATTTCTACAGAATTAACAGAATACTTTTCTTGATTCGACCTTTGAATATTACTCTTGATACGTAATGCGACATCAATCTCTTTATTCCCAATAGTTGTGTCCATATCAAATATCAAATATTCAGGTTTAAAAAAGAAATACCCTTCATTTCTTAGATAATCTGTAATTCGCTGTCGTTCATTTTTCACATTATTAAGCCAATATTCTTCACCGGGTTTAATAAAGCTATCGTCTAAGCTAGTTGTAATTAGCCTATCAATTGGATATTGATTCGAAAAGTAATTGTATTTTCTAAAATGATATGAATCCTTGAAAGTAACTGTGTATATTGCTTTTACCTTTTTATTGTCTTTGCCAGAATATTTTAGGTTTAGTTCTACATTGCTATCAAAGTGTCCACTATTAAAAAGACCTTGCTGTATTTTTAGTAAACGATTTTCAGGATGAACTTTAGAAAGTAAAACTGGCGGTTTACTAAAAACTGACCAAACATAATGCTGCACCCCCCAATTTCTTTTTGGCTGCATATAGTTATAAATAGTGAGCCCAGATCGTGAAAAGGTAAAAAAGCTCCAATTGGATCTAACTGTTCCGGTATAAACTATATCATAAACTTTGAAAGGTAGTTTTTCTACTTTCTTCTTACCGTTCCATTTATACCAGGTACGTATATATAATTTTTCCCCATCGGGTAATTTTTTAGTGTTTGAACAGGATGATAATATGCTAGCCGAAATTAGAAAAAATAAACTTAATTTAATAGACAGAGCTCTGATAGATCCCATAATATGAGAAGACAAATTAATTAAAAATGTATATTGTCGTTGGCCTATCATTAGTTTATTCTTCTTTTTTAAACTTAAATATATCACTAAATGAATTATATGTTTTCTTAATTCTAAATCCACCTCCTGTAGATATTACTTCACCCTCCATTAAATCATCATACCCACTTTTTCTAAATAATAGGGCTTGCAAAGTTCCACTTTTATTAATGTCGTAGCCCACTGTTAAATTATTTTGGGTTGCAGATTCCATTTGCCCATAGGTTTGCCCCTGTTGAGTGGTATTAGTGGTTAAACTACCAGTGTATTTTATTCTAATTCTATCGTGATAAAAGCTTTTGCCAACATTAAAAAATAAATTTGATTGAGACTCTAAGTCACCACTGGAAGTGTAATTACTGTATGATTGCATATCAAAACTCATATCTACAAACTTAATTTGATCGCTAATTAATTTATTTAATCCACTAGCAAGTATTTGATTTATATAGGAGTTAATATCAATAGTTTTTGTATTTTGAAGAGTTGCAAATTGCCCTCGTACCAATAGGTTTACAGCATTAATGCTTCTTTCTTTGTCCGTCATTTGTGAAATTTTAGACGAGATAAGTGGGTCATCTGTTTCTGATGAAATATCAAATTGAATGACTAAATTATCTAAGCTACCTTTCATATATATAAATATAGTCACCTCCAAATTCCTATTGTAATCTTCTACTAAACCTCCAGTTTGTGCCCATATTTTTGTCGATGAATTTATGGTTAATATTGGATTCTCCACATCATTTGTAATTTGAATATAACTACCATCTTCTACTTTAAGCTTATCCATTGTTACCATAGGTATTGAATAGCTCATATTTCCTCTATCAATATTTAATATACCATAAGTTTTAGGCGTATTATTTAATATCACATATTTGACATCACCATTTATTGCCATATTTAAGTAATTTTCGAAGCTGTTGTCAAAGTAAATATTAAATTTACAGCCCTTTTTTATGATAAATTCGGCATCTAATGATTTAAACATCTCATACTTATTTAGATATTCTATTTTTGACATCAGTAATGTATCAATAATACTTAGTGTATCAATTTTAGTAAAATTAATTAAGTCATCATTATTCTCAACTGAAAGATCTTCTGGAAAAACATAGTTAATCTGAGTAGGGTAGTCAATAATAACTCTGCTCTCTGCTTGCAGATTCTTCAAATTTCCATTTAGATGCATTTCGAGCTCAGCAATTATTAAACCATAAACCAATTCTTCATTATGTCGTTCAGTGTTCATTAGCTCAATTGCATCTGATTTAAGAGAAAAGTTATTAAAGATTAATTCCTTATTTAAATACTGAATGTTTCCAGCAAAAGATATTTTATGCTTATTTTTATCAAGGAGATTGATTCTTTCAGCTGATATTATATTGCTTCTAATAAGTATTTTTTCATTGTTTATAGTATATACCTCATTCAAATCCATAAACCCAAAGCTAGCCTCATCAAATTCAATGAAACCATCAATAATTGGTTCGTCAATTGTTCCAGACACAACTATTCTTGAATCAATAGAGCCAGCCACATCATATAAATACATATCTAGGGTCTTATTTAAAATACCCAAATCGAGATTGTGAGTATTAGACTCAATGTGGATTTTATTATCATCTATCAGGTTTATTCTGCCTGTTAACTCCATTGTTTCACTATGCTTATCTATTCCCAAATTAAACTTAAATTCACTGCTATTTAGCAAGCACTTATTAAGATTAATATTCCCAATTGGATAGTTATCATATTTAAATTTATCAATATTGGCTTCTAGGCTTAAGTTAGTTACTTCACTATTATAGGATGTTGTAAGATCTATATTTGTAATTCCTGCCAACATACTATCATTGCTTAAAACACTATTAAACACTGCTAAATCAATATTATTAAGCTTAAAATTGATTTCATGTTTTAGAGTGTCAGTTTTTATTATAATCTCCTTATTTGCTCTTTTTAAAACCAAATTAGATGCAATTAATTTATCTTCACTTATTGCAAAATTATTTTGCTTATCTATTGTCCAATCGTAAGACAATAGAATCAATGAGTCATCAAGTATTTTTATTAGATAGTCGATATCATTTTTTTGGCTTAAGAGATTTATATTTAGAAAATCATTATTTTTATCATCTGATAGATTTATATGTGTGAAAAGTTTTTTGTATTTATAATTTCCGTCTATTAATAATCGGGTATCTAATATTGAGTCTAATTGAATATTAGATTCTAAATAATAACTCAATTCGTTTCTATCACCTACCACATTTATAGTGGCACTATCAAGGCGACTATTAAGATACATTAGGTCAGGCATAAATAGGTCTATTTTAATGCTTTTGCTTCTAGTATCTTCATAATCTATACTAAATAAAATTTTTGAGAATTGCGGCCAATCTTTTGATATTTCATCTCCAAAAATATCATAGGGTTTATTTATGTCTGCCTTAATGTTGAAGTTGGGAATAAAGATGGAATCATGTATAGATTCATCCTCTAGGACCAAAATATTTACAAATTGCTCCATATTATTTATTAATGTATCTAAACTCCCGTGAACAACAGCCTTAATCATATTATTATCACTAATTAGGTTAAATTTAGAGTATTTATTATTGTAATTAATATCAATATTAAGTTCTTCTATATAATTAGTGCCCATACTGTCACTAGTAGTAATATCCCATATATCAGCGTCAAGGTATGTATTATAATTATTAAAATTAAAATTTAGATTTATTTGAGAACCAAACTTTAGATTTATGGGTGATTCGAAAATGCCATTTTCTTTAAAATTGATATTATCGACAATTAGATTTGTTTGAGAATTAATAATACTATCATTTATAATTCCTGTAGAATTGAGCTTAAGGCGTGCTTTATTATCAATAGATGCAATGTCTATTTTGTAGTTTTGGTTTTCTATATCAATTTGCATATTTACTTCTTTATATTTTAAGGTGTCCATTTTTACACCTTTTAATACTAGATTGGCATCTGCAATTAAATTATCTATATTGTTTCCTGTAAATTTGCAATCTATTTCTAGCGTATCTATTTTCAAATCCTTAAATGACTCTGCTATAATATTGCCATAAACTTTTGCTGAAATTGTTGGTAAACTGTCCGACAAATCAATATCCACCATAATATTTTGTTTGCCATATTTTGATTCTACATTTGTACGAAAGCTTGTTTTGCTTATAGAGCCTTGTACTTTACCATCGATTACAGTAAGCTGTGGAATATAGTCTATGGTATTGCCTTTATCAATAAACAGGGCAATATCTTGCTTTGGGAGTATAAGTTTGCTAATGTCGAAATCATATTTGAGAATTTCTGTATTTGAGAGATTCAGTATTTGTCCTTGAGTCAGAAGGCGTGTATTATTATATGTAAGATCTATTTGGGAATATAGCGTATCCGTATTTCCTATTATATGGGTAATAAGGTTTATTTCCTTATTTCTAAATTGGTCTATATCCTTAATATCTTCAAGTTGCCCCCCACTGAAATAATCCAGCATATCCCAATTGTTTATATCAAAGGCTAGTGCGATGTCAGTTTTCTCAGTTTCGGTGAAGGTGAAATCAGATACATAAAAGCCTGTCGTACCGTCAACTTTAATGCTATTCTCAGGAGTTTCTAGTGCTATGTCTTTCAAACGCAATAGCTTATCATCTGCATAGTATTCTCCTGATAACGAACTTACTTCAAACTTATTATTCTCAATAAAAGAGACAGTATTAATAATTCCCCACATTTTATGGAAGGAGTAGAAAATACTGTCAGCAGTACCGTCAATATTGGCTAAATGAATATGGTTATAGTCAAATACGTTTACTTTTTCAGGTAAATACGAAATATCATAGGTGATACTTGAATTTAAAATATTTACAAAATCACATTTTACCTTCCAATCTATATCGCTTTCAGGAGTTATTAATGTGTCGTTAATATATAGTAGGTTGAAATAATAGTTATCCAGATTCACCGAATGGAGATTGGCCACCTCATCGGCCAGATTAACATAAAGCTTAGTTATATTAAAATCCTCACCACCAGTAGCAAAACGCATCAAATTATCATCATAATAGAACTCAGATCTTATAACTTTAATTTCTTTAATACTAAGAATAAAATTAATAATATTTGTATCTATTTCTTCATCTACAGTATAAGGAGCAATATATGATATCTTTGAATTCTCAAGCACGGCATATTGGGCATGGGTGATAAAACTGTCCATCACAAGGTCATATAATTCTAGCCTTCCAATATCAAGAATCAAATCCATTTTTGTTAAAGTATCAACAAGTGAGATATTAGATTTTGTAACTGATATGGTTTTGAAAATGATTTCCCAATTATCCTCTTTATTCTCTTGTGGTGTATCATGTATAGAGTCAGAGTCGTCCTCTTTAATTAGTTTGTATATATCGGTGTTTAGACCAACTAATTCTAATTCATCAATTATGACTTTATGCTTTAGAAGAGGTAAGAATTCAATGTCAATTAGTAAACCATCAAGTATAAGAAGGGTGTCAGAAGTTCTTATGATTACTAGTTTATTCAGATTTATATTTGCCAAAAAACTTAAATCGAAGCTCTCAATTTCTACACTAGCTTGCAGGTTTTGGCCTATCTTAGCTTCAATATTACTAAGTATAAATTTTTGAACAGGAGGGATATAAATGGATAAAATAAGAAATGTAAATATTAAGACTATTATTGAAACAGCCTTAAAAATCCATTTTATATATTTCAATTGATATTTCAATTTATTTGATTTACAAAGGTACTAAATATAATCATTAATATAAATATGAGATGGATAAAAACTATAGTTACTAATCAGTCCATCTATATTGCTGATAATACGGCATATAATATAATTGTTTTGTCATAATTTTTGCAAAAAATTTCGTCAAAACAGCTTAATTCTATTCCTTTAGCTCCACCTTACTTCGGTACAATTTCTCTAAGTAAAAATCACTCAGTAGGGTGGAGCTAATGATAATTACGATTATTTATTACATTCCTATTCATACTGATTAGTTACAAACTATTTTACGTAAAAATAAGCTAGAAAGAAAAATATTTATAATTTATTTCGGCAGTTCTGATTTCAAATTGGTATAATAACTGTTTTTTATACGAAAACTAATTGTGTCGCTAAGATAAAAATAAAAAAAGCTATAAAAACATAAATAATAATATTATGCATCTATAGCTTTTAACACTTACTTCTCAATAAAATCAATACTTCACCATAGCTTTTAAAAAGCGTTTGAAACCTGTAATTTCCTCTTTATGTACTTTTAGGGAAGTAAATCCTTGTATGTTCTTAAATTTACCTTGCTCAGTTCTAAATAATTCAATATAATTTTTTAAAGCGCCAGTACGGATGTATTTAATATAGTCGTTAATATCTTCAGTTTTACCTTCAGCCTCAATATCTACATGTCTAGTATCTCCATTCTTATAGATTGCATCAATATTAAATTTTATTGCCCCTATTTGTGAATAGAAGTTGAAGTCAACTTTGTTGACTCTTCCCTCGATAAATATGTCAATATGCTTTTTCATAAACAATTAAAACAAACTTAGACCTTATAAAGAATGTTTAATGCCTATATTAGTATAGAATGTATTTGATTTAGCCTGATCGCCATTAGTATGAACAGGTGATAGCCCTATTTGATAACCTATATCAACATAAAAAAAGAAGATG
>QMPB01000122.1 GCA_003648395.1 Bacteroidota bacterium | reverse complement strand
ATATGAATGCTTACGAAAAATTTCGCCGAATGATGGATAACCATATTATGTTATCTTTTAAGGGTGAAATAACTTCCGACATTATTACAATGGTTTTACAAATCATGGAAACTAGGCTTGATTCTGTTTCAGAAAAAGGCAGTGTTAAAAAAAGAATATTTAATGTTCTTGTTGAGTGTATGCAAAATCTTTATCACCATTCTGAAGCAGAAGTTATTGGAGATGTGAGTACTAGAAGAGCAATGCTTGAACTGTTCTATGATAATGATTTTTATTATATCTTGACAGGTAATTTCATTAGAAATGAAGAAATACCACCGTTAAGAGATAGAATTGATCGAGTCAATTCATTGTCAAAAGATGATTTAAGAAAGTATTATCGTCAAATATTAGACAATAATCAAATCTCTGATAAAGGTGGTGCTGACTTAGGTATGATTGATATGGCTCGTAAGTCGGGTCAGAAATTGGAATATAACTTTAGTAAAGTAAATGATGAATTATCATTCTTTGATTTAAGGGTTAAAGTGGCAAAAAAGAGAGACAAATAGATATATTAACACGAGATAAACATATTAAAATGGATAATTTAATAATTGAAGGATCAAAACAAACTCCAGAAATAAATTTTGATGCAGCTTCTGGTATTTTAAGTCTAAGTGGTAGATCAATTCCTGAAAATACATTTGAATTTTTTAACCCAGTTTTAAATTGGCTTGACGCATATGCTTTGGAAGCTCCTGATAAAGTAGTTGCTAAGATTAATCTAGAATACTTTAATACTAGCTCATCTAAGTATATTCTTGAAATTCTTAAAAGATTAAAAGGTATTTTAAAAGATGGGAAAGATGTTTTAGTTCAATGGTACTATGAGGAGGACGATGAGGAGATGATGGAAACGGGCGAAGATTACGAGGATGTAAGTGGTCTGACGTTTGAAATAATAGGTTTCGAGGAATAAATTTAATGGCTAAGCAGAGTATATATCAGCGTGAAGTTGATAGTTTAGAGCAAAGTAAAGCATTCTTGAAAAAGAATGAATACTCTAAACTTGAACTTCAATTGGAGTTTAAGAAGAATGTTGAGAATTATGAAGAACTAATTGATCAAGTAAAAATAATTACTCGTATTAGTGATAGGCTTCAGAGAAAACTTAACAAAACAAATGAAGCTCTTGAAAGTTCTAATACACAATTAGCGGATTTAAATAATCAATTAAACGAAACTATTGACCAACTTACTGAAGCTAAAATTGGTAGAAGAGCGAGCACTATTGTAATGTTTATTGCTATTGGTCTTTTTATTATTTCAGAAGCTTTTATTGAACCAATTATTGATCGTGCTTTTCCTGATAATTTTTGGGTTGGTTTAGGATTAAAGCTAATAGTTGCAATATTAATTAAACCAGGTGAGGATTTTGCTAATAAATATATGCTTAAGAAAGCTCGAAAGAAACAATTAGAAGATGCTAAAGTAGCAAAATAGATTTTGATATTAATATTTATAAAAAAGTTGTACTTAGTGCAACTTTTTTTATTTTACAGCTGTTTATTTTATACATTTGGCATCAATACACACACAGTAATATATTTTAATGATACGAGTTATACAATCAGCAGTTATAGTATTATTTATTTTTTTAGGAAGTAATGCTTATGCTCAGAATGGTACTATTAGAGGTGCTGTTTATGAGAAGTCTAGTGGCCAGCCAGTGTTATACACAAACGTATATTTAGAAGGAACAGCACATGGAGCAGTTACTGATATTAATGGATATTTTACTATTACAAAAATACCCGTAGGTAGATATATCCTAACAGTTAGTTATGTTGGATTTGATACACTTAAGACAAATGTTGTTGTCAAAGAGAATGGGATTATTAATAAAAAGTTGTATCTTAAGCAAGCGTCATATGAATTGGCAGGGGCAACAATCTCTGCTGAACGACAGACAGCATTATTAGATCCTACTACTTCGGTTGTTAAAGTAACCGCAAAAGGTATTAGTAGAATTCCAACAATTGGAGGCGAAGCAGACTTTGCTCAATATTTGCAGGTTGTTCCTGGAGTGGTTTTTACAGGAGATCAAGGAGGTCAATTGTATATTAGGGGTGGAACTCCTGTGCAAAACCTAGTTCTACTTGATGGCATGATTATTTATAACCCTTTTCATTCTATTGGCTTATTCTCAGTATTTGATGTTGATTTAATAAGTAATGCAAGCGTTTATACTGGGGGCTTTGGCGCAGAATATGGAGGGAGAATTTCTTCTGTTATGGATGTTACGACTAGATATGGAAACCCTAATAGATTTGCAGGTAAAGTGAATTTTAGTACATTCGGTACAAAATTCTTATTGGAAGGTCCTATATTGAAACAAAAAGATGAAAATTCAGGAAGCATAACATATGTTTTATCAGCAAAGAAATCTTATATTGATAAGACCTCTAACACTATCTATAAATATGTAAATAACGGGGATGGACTACCTTTTACTTTTGCTGATTTCTATGGAAAAGTTTCATTTAATGGAAATAATGGTAATAGGGCAGATGTTTTTGGCTTTAGTTTTAATGACCAAGTAAGCTATCAGACAATAAATAATTATGAATGGAATTCTTTTGGTGGCGGTATGAAATTTACTGTAGTTCCAGGAAGTTCACCAATGCTATTTTCTGGAAAGATTTCGTATTCTGATTATATTATTCAGCTAAATGATGGGTCGAGTACACCAAGAAGTAGTGAGGTAGGTGGCTTTAATATGGGGCTTGATTTTACTTATTTCTTGGGTAAGAATAGGTTATTATATGGTGTGGAAATGAAAGGTTTTCAGACAGATTTCCGTTTCAGTAACTCATTGAATAGATTGATATATCAAAAAGAGTCGACAACTGAACTAGCTGGATATTTTTCGGGTAGATTTATGTTTGGTGAAAAGAAGTTTAGGAAAAATGGACAAACAATTAATAGATTTATTATTGTTCCAGGTTTGCGTCTGCATTATTATGCCTCTTTAGATAATATGTCTTTTGAACCAAGGCTTTCTATGAAATACAATGTTACACCATTCTTTAGGTTAAAAGCGGCAACAGGTCTATATTCACAAAATATTATTAGCTCTTCATCCGATAGGGATGTTGTTAATTTATTCTATGGTTTTCTTTCTGGACCTGATAATCTCCAGAAATCTTTTGATGGTGAAGAATTAACTCATAAATTACAAAAGTCGACTCATGTAATTGCTGGCTTTGAATATGATTTGAATTCTAGAATTACTGTTAATCTTGAAGGATATTATAAGTGGTTTAATCAACTTACTAATATGAATAAGAACAAAATATTTAATGATACTAAGGAATATCAAGATAAACCAGATGTATTAAAGAAAGACTTTATAATAGAAACAGGTGATGCAGAAGGCTTTGACTTTTCTTTAAAATATCAAGATAAAAGATTTTATGTTTGGTTTGTTTATTCTCTTGCTTTTAATCATAGATATGATGGATACGTTAATTATATACCTCATTTTGATAGAAGACATAATGTAAATTTTCTTGCAACTTATTCTTTTGGAAAGAAAAGACTTTGGGAAGCTAATATTAGATGGAATTATGGTTCGGGTTTTCCGTTTACACCAACAGCAGGAAATTATGAAATTGTTAATTTTTATGAAGATGGTATAGGCACTGATTATACAAGTTCAAATGGTGATGTTGGGATAGTGTATGGTGCTATTAATAGTAAACGTCTTCCTGATTATCATAGAATGGATGTTGGAGTTAAAAAGAAAGTATATTTTAGTGAAAGGTCTATCTTAGAAATATCATTTAGTATAACTAATGCTTATAATAGGAATAATATCTTTTATATTGATAGAGTTACTAATCAGAGAGTTGACCAATTGCCATTTATGCCATCATTGGGTATTAGCTTGACATTCTAAATTATTACCATGTGTGGGAGACATATTTTAGTTCAGAAATAAAAAACTAGTAAAGCTATCTATTTATTTAATGTATTGTATGTAGAAAGAAAATGCAGTAGGTTTACTTCATCTCTATGAGGTCATATTCTTAATATTTCTTTCATTAATAATATTTTTTCCTTCTGGAGAATTGAGATATTCAATATAGTCTTGATATTTTTCTTCTACTTTTCCTCTAACCATTTTCATTGTAGAGTTAAGTAATCTGTTTTCTTCAGTAAAGCCTTCATCTAGCACACCAAATGCTGCAGGAATCCATCTATGAGGGAACATGGTTTCATATTTGCCATCAGGTAAATAATGATCTATTTCAACTTGAATTATTCTTAATGCAGCAACAGCTCCTTCTTTAGTTTTAATATCTAGGTTCTTGTCTTTTAATTTATTTATTAAGTATGATTTATTTGGGTAAATAAGAGCAGAAGTGTAGTTGTTCTGATTGTTATATAGCATAACTTGTTCAATACAATTAGATTGTTCAACAAGAGCTTCTTCAATACCTTCAGGGCTGTATTTTTCCCCATCATTTCCAATAAGTAGACTTTTAAATCGGCCAAGAACGTATAAAAAGCCATCGTTATCCATATATCCCATATCGCCAGTAAATAACCATCCTCCTTGTAGAGCTTCATTAGTAGCTGTTTCATTATTCCAATAACCTTTCATTATATTCTCACCTTTAACTACTATCTCTCCTTTTTCGCCAATAGGTAATTCATTTCCTTTGCTATCACATATTTTTAAATCAAGATTTTTAACAATAAAGCCAGAAGACCCTAACTTATGCTTCAAAGGGGCATTCGATGAAATAATGGGAGCAGATTCGGATAGTCCATAACCTTGAAACATTGGAATACCTATGGCATAGAAAAACTTTTGAAGTTCTATATCTAGTAATGCACCACCACCAATAAAAAACTCTAATTTACCACCAAAACCATCTCTTATCTTTGAGAATAATATTTTATCATATAGTTTTAGTTTAAGTTTGTCAATAAAATTGCCATTTTTCCCTTTATCCCAACCAATACCATTATACTTATATGCAAGTTCAAGAGCATTATTAAATAATTTTTCAACTTTAGAACCTTTATCTTTAATGCTTTTCTCAATATTCTTTTTAAAGTTTTTTGCAAGAGCTGGTACACTTAATATAAAGGTTGGTTTAGTTTCTTTAATGTTTTTAGGGATATTTCTTAATGTCTCCATTGGAGTTTTTCCAAGTTCTATTACAGAAAGACTTGCTCCATTATCAATCAAAGTGTATAAGCCAACAGTGTGCCCAAATGAATGATCCCAAGGTAATATTAGTAAGGATGAATAGTACTCGGGTATAGAAATAAGACTTTTTGCTTGCTCAACATTAGCTGTATAGTTTCTATGAGTTAACATGATACCCTTAGGGTCGGCAGTTGTTCCAGAAGTATAACTAATATTTGCTATGTCATTATTATTAATGCTTTTCCAAGAATCATTTAGTTTGTCTATATAATTAGAAATATTTTTACCTAATTCAAGAACTCCATTATATGCTATTTCATTATCGTTTAACTTAATTTCACTATCAGTAATTACAATTACTTTCGTTACTAAAGGTAGTTGATTAATGATATTTCTTACTTTCTCAATTTGGCGTTCAGATACTACTATATATTTACATTCACTATGCTTTATTCTAAAACTTAAGTCACTTAATTCATTTATTTTGACAGAAAGAGGAACATTAATAGCCCCAAGGTATAGCATGCTAAGTTCTGAGATTAGCCATTCACTTCGACCTTCTGATAGAAGAGCTAACCGTTCACCTTTTTTTATACCTAATTCAATTAGTCCACAACTAAATTGATATACTTTATTTTTTATTTGTGAATATGTAATTTTCTGATACTCTCTAGAGTTATCTTTTTCTAGAACGAGAGTGTTATTTGGAAACTTAGCTGCGCTTTTTTCAAATAATTGAGGAATAGTCATATCTATAATATATTGGTAATTAATGATGCTAATTTAATAAAAAAAAACAAATAAAAAAGCCATCTACTTTAATAAATAAATGGCTAATAAATATCTTAAGTTAACAGCCTATTCAATAATAGAAAAATCTACACGTCTATTAACATGGTCTTTTTTAGGAAAAAGTAAGAAATGCTTACCTTTAGCTTTAACAGATAGTCTTCCAACTTCAATACCATATTCATCAACTAATATTTGTCTTACTTTATTACAACGTCTTAGACTTAACCCATCATTATACTCAAATGAAGCATGTTTATCTGTATTTCCAGAAATAAGAATTCTTGTTCCAGGATATTGTTTTAAGTATAATGCAACATTTACAATGCTAAACTCACCTGTTGAATCTATCACTGTTTTATCGTATTCAAAGTAAACTGGTGAAAAGAAGATGTTTGGAGCAGAACTTCTTCTAGGAACAGCTGCCACACCTCCTCTAACTTGTTGTACCCCTGTTGAATCAGGACTGATAATTGCTATTCCTTGCCAGTTTACTAAAGAACCCTCAGGGCTATCTAGCTCTAAATCTCTACAATCAGGCACCAAATCTTTATCTCCATCGGCAGTTGATGTGTCACAAGGATTAATCATGGCTTTCTCTGCACAACAACTTCTTGCTGAATCAACATCGTTACCCATATCTACAATCTTATCTTCAAGTGCTTTTATGTAATCAGATTTTGGATTCCATTTAAAAGCTTCATCATTTTTACCAAATGTATAATGAAGACCGAGTGAAACATTACTATAATTATCTAGTTCAGATAAAGTAACTGGCTTAGAATCAATATTATCTGATGGTGTGCTTGTAAATCCTACCTCAAGAAATACATCAAAGTGGTCACTAATTTTATAGGCAGCGTCAACACCAATATTAAAGAAACTTTTATAGATAAGAGACTCTTTTTTTCCATCCATATCAAACCCAGTAGCATTTAAAATACTATCATTATTTGCACCATCATACAAAATTGAGCGAAAACCCATAAAACCGGCTCCAATATTTATATTAGCATTCCATTTTTTATTATACCGATAAGGAGTAACTATATTAGTCATATTTATTGTAAAATCAAGCCCAAGATTTCTAACGTATGATTCAAACCAAAAATCATGTTTGCTTGAAGACATCCGCCCCATATTAAATGTTATTCTTGTGCCAAATTTCGAATTTATTTCTTTACCAGCTCTAAATCCAAACATCCGATTAAAGAAACCATATTCTGCACCGCCAGTAAAAAAATTGTTTTCAGATATATCTCCATAAAACTGATATACCCCAAATTGTGCACCTACATACCATCTATTATATTCTACGTGGTTAGTGTCGGTCCAAGGTACTTGATTATTAGAAGCTTGAGCTTTTAGTTTATTTAAACTAAAAGTGCTAATCATAATAATAAATAAAAAAGGGAAAAGTATTTGTCTTGACATAATAAAAAACTATATTTAAATATGTTGTATCAGAATAACTTTACAAAAGTACTAAAAAAATCAAAAGAAAAATGGTCATATTAAAAAATATACTATATTTGTGTTTATTATTAATAATAATTGAGATCTGAAAAAAATAATACATTATATATGAAAAAAATATACATACTACTTTTAATTTTAGTTGTTTGTGCTCCCCTTCTCATTAATGCTCAGGGAGAAGTGACTCAAAAGAAAAAAAACTATCTTTGGGATGTTAGTGCAAATGCAGGGCTTAGTTTGCTATGGGGAGATGCTAATTCCAATGGTAATCCATTACAAAGATGGTTTAGTGATGAGGTGTCTCTAGCTTATGGAGTTACAGTAAAAAGAAAGATAACAGATGCTTTTCAATTGCAATTTGCTTTTCAAAATGGAATATTAAAGGGGAAAAGAGCAAAGTGGAGTGGTGATGTTTATCATCCGGTTATCACAGCAAAAACAAATTTCTATGATTATCATATTGGGCTTAATGTTGATTTTACTGCATTATTTGGAGCTAAACCAGATAGACTTATTTCAGTTTATATGTTCGGTGGCATTGGTATGGTTCATTATTCTGGTAATAGTTATGGTGATGATACTTTGATGCATACTGTTGATTCAAAATCTCTAATGATTCCTTGGGGAGGTGGTCTTCGTTTAAGGTTAGATGAAAGATGGAGCTTGTATGGTGAAACTAATTTTAGGCATGCTTTTTTGGATGATGTTGATGCATATATAGGATCAGGTTCAGAAACTAATGATATATATTCAATAACAGGTCTGGGTGTTACTTATAAGTTTGGACCAAAAAAACCTAAGAAAATTAAAGAGCCTAAGGTTGAACTTACTCCTTATGAACCTATTGATTCAGTTGTTGCAGAAGTTGAAGAACCTACAGAGATTAAATATTCTTCAAATATTCCTAAGATTATAGAGCCAAATTCTGAATATATGGTGAATACTTCTTTTTCAATGGGTGATATTAAAGGAAAAGTTATTTATGAGTTTAATATCCCTGAAGATATATATATAGGTGAGATAGTAAGCGAAAATGCAAATGTAGAGAAAGATAGTAGTAGTGTTAAGGTAATATGGGATAATATTGCAGCTAGTGATATTTTGGTTAATTATAAACTTACAACGGGAGGATTAGAAAAGAATAGTTATATTGTAAGGGGAAGTTTATCATATGAGGAGAATGATGAAAATAAAACAAAAACATTTAGCGATAGGATGAGCCTAAAGGGTGAAACAACTGCTTCAAATACAAATAACCAAGATAAAGGTATAAGCAAAAACGATAATGTATCTATAAATGGTGGTGTTTCTGCTAGTAATAATTCAGGAGTTGCAGAGGTAGTTCCATCAGAAGTAATAGCAACGAATGGTCTTGAATATAGAGTTCAAGTAGCAGCTGTTTTTGGAGGAACAACTTCAAAACGTATGTTACAACGTAAACTTAGAATAGATGACGAAATTAAAGAAGACCCATATAAGAATTCTTATAGGTATACAGTAGGTAGTTTTGAAACTTATGGAGAGGCAGCTCAGTACAAAGCATTGGAACAAGTAAAAGGTGCTTATGTGGTTGTTTTTAAAGATGGTAAATATATAGGTCAACTTGATAAGACTAATGCAGAGGTGATGGATAAAGATGGAGTGTTTGAGAGTGGAGAGACTTTTAAAGTTCAGCTATCAGCATCTAAAGGTAGACCATATTCTATTTCAAAATTGGCATATAAATATGGTTTAGACGAGAATAAAATAATGGAAGATAAGACTTCTTCAGGTTGGTATCAGTACTCTATAGGTAAATATCTGTCTAAAGAAGATGCCCAAAAGTACTTGAATGAGATAAAACTTAAGATTTCAAGTGCTTATATTATCAGATTTATAGATGGAAAGAGAGTAAAAATGTAATATTAATTAAATATAAAATACTAAAAACCTGCAACTTGCAGGTTTTTTTGTAACTATTTTTCGTATTTGAGGTATAATGTAGTGTTTTTTTGCACTTTTATTTTTTAAATCAAATTAGTATTAATAAATTTGCAAATTATTATAGTTAACTTACATAGTTAGAAAATAAACTTAATTACATAAATTTAAATAGACGAAGATGCGTAATTTTAAAACATTATTAGTGATTCTACTTGCAGTATTTGTTGCAAGTTGTGGTAGTTTGAAAATGCCAGATCCTTAT
>QMPB01000121.1 GCA_003648395.1 Bacteroidota bacterium | reverse complement strand
TTTTCTGAGCAGAACCACCGACAACACCAACGTCAAACTTAGCATCTAAATCTTCTTTCATTAGTTTACCCCATTGTACTCCACTTTCTCCAAGAACCTTTATTCCATATTCGTCTGGTGCATGTTCCTGTAAGCCAGTTAAAAATCTAAGAGCTAACTCTTCCCAAGCTTCTGTATAGCTTTTATTAATAAGTCCAAGTCTGTCAGCTATTTGTTCCATGTTACCGTAGTAAACACCAACGCTTGTTTTACTATCTGCTGCACCTTGCGTAGCTGGAGAAATACCAGACTTCTGTCCTAAAAAATTATCAAGATACTCTATTAAATTAACTGTGACATTAGTAGCGTCATCAACTTGAAACTGATAGATACCAGAACTAATTGGTTTATCTGTTACCTTAACTGGCACTAATCCATCTGGATGCCATCTTAACTTATCTGGCTCTGGAAACATATCAATATCATAAGCACGCATGTTCCAGTTCTTTTTTTGTAAATTATCTAATGATTGATTAAAAACAATTCTCATTGCTTCTGATACTGGGTAAATATCATCAGTCGGAGATTTAGACCAAAAATTCATTGGGTCTTCATTAGTAGCCCAACTAACGATAGGATATAAATCATCTTTAAATAAAGTTTTTAACTCCTCACCTCTTATCCAGATTTTTGTTTTAGGTTCAAATAATAAATAGTATCTAGTACCTTCATAATTCATATACCATTCAACCATTGCATATGATTGTTCTCCTATATAGTTGTTTGATTTAGGGTCTAAGCCCATAGCGTTTGCCCTAGAATTTCTTTGATTTTCATCATCATCTTCAGCACCAACTTCACCACTATCTTCAGAATTTATCAACTTATTAACTTGGCTCTTGTCATATATACCAATTTCAGCACCAGCCTTTAATTGAGCTTTAGTTTTAAAAACATTCTTTTGACCTAGAAATAAATGATTTTCTAATTCACTACCACCATTCGGGTCGCAAACAAAATCATAATAATCTATTACCTCTAAATTAGATTTATACTCTGGGTCAGACTCAGCATAATATTTATGGATTGCTCTACCAGAAAAGATTGCTAATTTTTTAGCCAATCTATCTGTTCTAGCCCACCTACCTCTAGTTGTAGATGATTCAAAGTTCCACGCAGAAGTTACCTTCCGAGCTTTAATAGTATCAGCCTCTTCTGTGGGAGAGTATATAATAGAGGGAGCATCATCTATTTTACTCATTAATGTATCAACAAAACCACTCATAACTGGGAGTGGTACATTAAATCTACCCTTTAACGCTTTTCTTACCTTACCAGCATAAGCCTCCTCCGACTTTTGTATAATTGCTAGTCTTGGTTTTTTAAAATCTTCACCAGCAGATAATTGTTTACTAGCCACTGTTACTAAAGTATCATAATTCATAAATATTATTATCTCCGCCCTCATATTCACTTACACCGACATAAGCTGGAGGAGTATATGATTTATATTTAATTGTTTTTGGTTTTGCAAATGTGAGCATTAAAGCATCAGCTACATCTGGAGAAACTATACCATCTCTTAATAGCTCATCTTTAGAAATCATCTTCACTCTTCTATCAGATTGAATTTTATATTTCATGTTAAGAAGTTCATACCAAGAATTACTTTTCAACAGTTTACCCCCAGCCTTAATCCATTCTGCCATATTCCAATATGATTCAGCCCTTAAATTAACAAACTTATCATTAACTATAGCTTTTTCCCCAACATTAACTTTATTTATATCCCCATCATATTCAGCCATCCTGTCACAGACCCCTTTACCAACACCAACTGTATCTATAAAAATATTTTTTCCTTTAACACTAAATTTGTTCTTCCATTTAAGAATTTCTCCTACTAGAGCCATAGTGTCATTAGTCTTTTCTCTGAACACCATTTTAGCTCCATTATCTCCTTTAAGAACAATTACTGAAAAGTTATCCCCACCTGCAGCCACATCTACGCCCATTCTTATCTCACCAAATAATTGTATGTCTTCAGCTATAAAATTAGCCCTCTTTATATCAGCCTCTAATAATAAATTAGAATACCCACTAGCATCCATCGCATTTTCGTCTGGAAACTTACAATCATATAAAACTCCAAAATTAGACTCTTGTTTCATTTCCTCTATAAATGACATATCAAATCTACCCTCAGCAACAGCTTTATGCCAATCAACAAATATTTTATGGTACTTATCATCAAAAGTAGCTCTATGAAAGTGATTACGCCTAAAAGGGTTACCAATTTCAAACATAAAATTATCTTTTGACCCCCCAAGCATCCTTTTAACAGCAGAATATTGTGGGTCATCTACTAATGAACTTTCATCTAATATAATATTAGGAGAACCAAATCCCATTAAAGCATCCATAACATCTTTAGTTCTTCTTCCTTCTGTGGATAAAATGAACACTTCTCCTAATCTACCCTTACTTATATTAAAATTAATCCTTTCCTTAGACCTTTCTCTTCTAATCCTATCTCTGGACTCCTTCTCATTCATTTCAAATTTAGCAGCAGTATATTCGTTATCAAATATATGGTCAATGATATAACCCATGATAATCTTAGCTTTCTTAGTACTGGGAGCTATAACAGCCCATTTCTCGGGAAAAGTACTCGCCCTAGTTAAAACAGCTAAAGCAACTGTTAAAGATTTTCCAAATTGGGTCGGAGTAATACAATGTACCCTTTTATACTTTCTTTCCACTATTGAATCAAATATTTCATTCTGACTTGGTGTTAATATAATCGGTTCTCCAGCATCATCCTTGTACCACTCCCTCACCAGATTCAGAGTCTTCTCGTTCTTGTACATCTTCATCATTTTTACCAGTTAATATTAAAGCTACCTTTTGCTCAATTAAGTCTATCTTTTCCCCCCTAGAAGTTATATCTAAGCTCTCAGCAGCCTTATAACCAGCCCTATCTAAAATATCTTGATTAGCCTTTAATCTAACAGATTCATTCTTAGCAGTTACAGATAACTGTTCTATCCTATTAGCAGCATTACCACTAATAGATTCTAAATACTGTCTTATATTAGGTTTATCAAGGTTTATACTAGCAATAGTTCTCGCAGTTGAGACAGTCTTATCAACATTACCTCTCCCACCCCTACTACCTATATCATATGCTTCTTCAGCAGCTAAAGACGGATTTTTAGTTTCCACTAATCTGTCACAGAACTCTTTTTGCTTTGAGGTCAATTTTATTCCATTAACTATCATCAATTTTTTATTTAAGAACTGGGGGTTACCCAGTTAGCTTAGTTCTAGTACTAAAAAAGCCCATTTTTGTTAATCCCCATTAACTCAAATAAAAAAAGGAACAACTAACGATTAAAGTTAATACAGGCACAAAGACCCAAAACAGGTCTGGACACCCTTATTAACTAATAATTTAGTAATTCCTCTTTTCATAGAATACTTATTTATTCTCTATATTCCTATAATAGCACATATAAGTAATCTTGTCTAGTAATACTACTTCTTAAACATATTATAGTCTTTTTTCTCTATTAAAGCACTACTTTTATCTTCTTCCTCCACCTCCTCATCAACCTCTTTAATCGGCTCAATTTTTATATCTTCTTCTTTTATCTTCTTCTCCTTTATAATAGGTGTTTCTTTCTTTTTAACCTTCTTAGGCTTAATAACCCCTAAATCTTCTTCAACAAGCACCCTTAAGTACTCAGCCATAGTTATCCCATTTTTAAAACAATGGAACTTCATATCATTCCTCAATTCTCTTGGAAGAGGAAACGTACACTTAACATTCTCCATAATATTATATTTAATTAATTAGTAGTATACCCTATATAGGTAGTGTACCCTATAAGTAGTATGTAGTCAATAGTAGGTATATATGTATAATAAGTAGTATGGGGAATATATATAGTGATACAAGTAGTAGATATGAGAAATATTACTGAACCTGTTATAAAATAAAAGGAAGTCATCTATCTCTAGCTCCCCCCTACCCCCTATACTATATACTATATAATATAATGTTTATAAGGTTTATATCTATTATTATTTATTATATGTGATATAACTTTTAATAAGAAAAGAGTTAGAATGTGTTTAAGTGGTATATCTCTTTAATCATCTTATACTTATCTTATCATCATCTTATACTCTTTAATACTCTTATATTATATATATGGACTTATAAACAAGGGGTCTTTTACTTTAATATTCTATTAGCTTTTAATGGTTTTATAGTATTATAAGTTTTATATCTCTTATATTGTTTAATGGCTTTTAAGGTGTATTTGTTTTATAGTGTTTATTTATTGGCTTTTAATGGTTTTATATGTTTTTAGTTGTTTTTTGTGCTTCTGTGTTGGCTTTTAAGGCTTTTATATTTATTAGTTGGCTTGTTATACATGGATTTTATTATCTTTTATTAATTAGATATAAAAAAAACCTGCTAATGGTTTTTATACCGTTTAGCAAGTTTCTTTGTTTTACTTTGTTTTAATTGCCTTGATGTTATTTTATGCAATTATTTTTTGTTATTCATTATCAACCATATAAGCGTAATCTTCTAATGCTAACTCTGCTTCATCTTCTGTCAATCCTATATCTTCCATAGCTTGTAACATCATATCTTCTTGTAAATTGTCCATATTATTTTTTTATTAGATTGATTAGTATATCATTAAATATCAAATCATTAATATTCTTATTAAAATATTCTTTTATTCTTTCATCTGCTATAACTTCATTTTTTAATGATATTTCTATTTTATAATCATTATCGTTAAAATTATAAATAACATTATCTTTGTTATATTCTTTTATTAGTTCTATATTCATATTATTAAATCTTTTAATTTATAAAAATCATTAGATAATACTTGATGATAAAAGCAATATAAGTCTGCTTGCATTATCTTATAAGGGTCTCTGGTTTCTTCTAATAGTCCCTCTTCTTCTGCTAATCCCCTGCACTCTGCATTATCTTGCCAGTCCTTAACTATTTGATGATAATAAACGGACACTAAGCTATCCGTATATTCGTGTAAATCATCATCTAAATCATCTAATTCTTTATTATCATATAAATAACTACTTATAAAATCATCTAATACTTCAAAATCATTAAATAAATCTTTATTATCTTTTATTAGTTTTTCAATTTGTTTTAAGTTCATATTTTTATATTAAATTAATTAATAAATGTAATGATATAAATATTATAAAATACAATACTATAGCAACTATAATCTTTTTAATGTTTTTAATTTTGTTTTGTGTTTGGTAAAATTTCCAACTTTTGACATAATGATTTTTCATTTATTTATTATTAATTATTAATTTTATAAATTGCATTAAATGTTTTTTGTTATTAGTTTTATATATCTTTTTTTTGTTTTTGTATTTGTATTTTACTTGATACATTTTTTTGTTTTTATTTAATAATATATTGACTTTCATTTTTTTGCCACTTTCTATAATATATTAAAAACATATTATACAACTTAGGATATTTTTTTTTATTATCTAAAGTTAAAAAATTTTTAACTTCTTTGTTTGGGATTTTTTCAATCATTTTTTTTATTAATTAATTAGTTATATGAGAGATATAAAATTTTTATATCTCATAATAAATAACTATTTTTCAATATCTGTCATTTCATCAATCAATTTCATAATTTGATTTCTTTTAAAATTTACCTCTTCTATTCTTTGTTTTTCTTGCCCTTTAACTGTTAGCATGTTATTTTTTGCCATCCATTCCATTCTTTTACATTCTTCTAATACATAAATATATTTTTTTAAAGTTGTGAAAGGATTTGTTATTTTTCTGGACATAAATTTTATATTTAATTAATTAGTTATATTATAAGTATAACAAAAATGTTATATAGAGTCAAGCCTTGTATTTATAGGCTTTTATGCTATTTATATAATAATTATAAAATAACTGTGCATAACTTATTATACAACAAAAAAACTAATAAATTATAATAACTTATCAGTAATTTTGTCAATTCAATTTTAGTTCTCTCTCTTTGCGGGTCTAATTGCGGGTCGTCTAAAATTCTTCACTACCACTCAATCCATAAATAACTAATCTGTCATTATCTATTTTTCCTATTTCCCAATTCTTGTATAATATGTTTAATTCTTCATCATTTCCAACTAATAGTTCAGTATTATCAGATATATTATTAAGAATATGTTTTAAATCCTTAACTGTCATTATGCTATTCATCTCATTTATAACTTTATTCATTGTTTTACTCATATAGTTTTATTTTAGTTTATTAATAAATAAGTCAATACTTCAACCCTTTTTTTAGTTTTCCAATCTTTCCCATAAATAATCGCCTTATCTCCTTTAATTTCAAAATCACTTGCTTTAGGAAACTCTAGCCAACTTCCCCCCTCAAATTTACAATTAGCTGTTTGCATTTTTTCCACTTTTCTTTTCCCCTTTATTTTTTCATTTGGTTTTTCTCCATAAACAGATAATACTTCTATAAAACCACCATTTGCTAAATATTTTTTAAAGTCTGTTAATGTTTTCATATTATTTTATGTTATTTAATTAATTTTATTTCATCATCAGATAAATCTATATTAAAATCATCTAAAAATGTTTCTCTTAAAATTTCCCTTGCTTCTGCTTCGTTTTTAGCAGAAGTTATTTGTGTAAATTTTAGAGTGATATTGTAGCTAAAGTCTTTTTCTTTTTTCATATAGTTTTTAATTAATAAGTTATAACTATATTGTATCACATCTATATCTTTTGTCAATAGTTCAATACTAGCAATAATATACTCCTATTTAAGTATTTGTATAACATCTGTTGATAAGTTTTTAGACAACAAAAAACTACTATATTTCAAGTAGTCATTTGTAATTCCCCAATTATTTTATTTTTATTTCTTTCCTTGCGGGTCTGCCTGCGGGTCTGCTGGTTCTGGCGGGTCTGGTAAAACTATATTATATTCTGCCATCTCAACTTTTATCTTTTCTAAATACCAAATAAATTTCTTAGGTGATATTGTACTAGTACTTTCATTGTTCAAAAACTTTTCTTTAAATATTATATGAAGTCGGTCTGGGTCTTCTCCTGTAGTTTCAGATATTATGTTTATATAAGTCCAATATAATTTATTCTGTTGCTTGGTTCTTCCTTCTGTTATTGTTAAGACGAAGACACCATTTTTCCTTTTAAGATATTCGTCTAAATGTTCTTTATCTTGAAAGGTTATCTTACCATCTTTTATTTTTACTAAGAATGAATACTCCATATTATAATATTGGTGTAAAAATATTAAATAAATCTTCTGTTAAAGTTAAATCTTCAATACATCTAGCCTTTATATCGTCATCAGTAGCTGTTTCAAAGAAGTCATCACCATCATTCTCCTTTTTCCTACCTAGATATATCTCTGAGTATAGGCTGAGGCTCTTCCAGTCGCCCGTAGCTTGTCCCAACTCTTCAAAAAGGTCAATGTGTTGGATATACTCATTAGATTGCTTAAATCGCTGTGTATTAGCTTTTAATACTTTATAAGGCATCTCTAATTTGTTCTTTAAACCATCTTTTATGATTATTGGCAAGTCAAATTTCTTTCCATTAAAGGTTATGAATGTAATATATCTATTATTCTTTTCTGCATCAACTAGAAAACTAGCAAATTCTTCTAAGGTTAATGTTGTTCCTTCTTCTCCATATTCTTTTAAGCCTATACAGAAGATTTTAGAAAAATCACTATCAAGAGCCATAGCTTTCCTATACTTTTCTGGTTTAGTAGCTTCTACATAGTCTTTATTAGCTAGTTCAGCATATTTTGCTATTGTTTCTGGTTTTTTATATTCTTTAGCTTTCTCTAAATCCTTTTGAAGTTTCTTTTGGGCTATTTCTATCTTACTTCTCATAAAGATTTCTAGTGATTTTTCGTCTGGCTTCGTTTCAATATCTAGCGTGTAATAAGCAAATGTTGATTTCATATTTTTATTTTAGTTAATTAATAGGGATTCTAAAAAGGAATTTCACTTACTTTTATTTCATCACTAGGTTTTTCTACTTGTATTACTGGCTCAGATGGTGGTGATGGTTGTTCTGTGTTATTAGCCCAATCAGCATTAGCTAATTTTTCTCCTACATTTAGTTCTGGTTGTAGCCTATAAATAAAGTTTGCTAATTCAGCAACCTCTTTTTTAAAAGCCTCATCTGATTTCCCTTGTCCGCTTAACTGTGTACAAGCATTGTTCAATGCGTTCATCCATCTCATAGATTTTTCTTTCTCATCATTAATTTTATCCCAATCGGTAGTTCCCGATGCTTTAGGTTTAGCATATCCTACACCAGTAGTATCAACATTAGCTAGTGCTGGTGCTGTGTCTGTAACTTCGTTAGGGCTTTTAATAACTACAACTGTTTTTTGAGCAAAGGTAATATCTTTCCCTTGCTCATTAGTAAAGGTTTTTTGTTCTTCTGCATAAGCTATACCTATTGTTGCACCATCACCATTATATGGTAGTTGTTTAAACTTAGCATAAGCCATTGTCTCCCCTTCTTTATTAGATTTCCATAAGATATACTTGTTATTCTCTTGGTCTTTAAACTTAACTGGTTTTTTATCTTCTGGGTTGAGATTTGTGGTTTCTTTAATTGTTATGATTTTTTCTAGTAAATTGCTCATAATTATTTCTTTAATTTTTTATGTTCTTTTAATTTCTCCTCTAATAAAGCTGTGTATAATTCAACTGCATCTCTAGTGAACTCACTATTAGACATTGAAAAATACATTATTACTCTTTTTGCTCTTTTGGCTGTTTCACTACTAACTCTAGCAGGAGACCAAAATACATCATACTCCATATTTTTTTAAATATTTATTAATTAATTTTGTTCTTACTGCTTTTATTTTCAGCTCTGGTGCTATTTTCATTATCTGTTCCTTGTCATATCTCTCATCAATAAGTTTAATTTGTTCTTTAGATAATATTTTAAGTAAAATATCTCTGCTGTATGTTTTATTCATATTGTTTATTTATTTCATAATACAGGTAGCCCCCAGCCCAGTACTCATATATTTCCCATTATTATTTTCACACCAAACACAATCTTCTTGTACTCTATTTCTGAATCTATCACAACCAATTCTTTCTTCTCGTGTTGTTGTTGAATATATAATAACTGCACCCAATATACAGACAAAAATAGCTAATAAAAATATATTTAATTTATTCATATTCTTCTTCTTCTACGGTATCTTTGTCATACCATTTAATAATCTCGGCATCATAATCTATGTTGTCCATATTTTTATATGTTAATAGTATAACCCTAGTGTATCACACATATTATAATGTGTCAAGACTGTTTTAATATTCTTCCTGTTCTCTTCTCATATATTGCTTTAAAAGTATCCAGTTCTTCTTCCCCCTTTTTTATCAACCATCTTCTTCTTTTTTGTAGTTTAGAATATTCATATCTACATTCTTTACAAGATATTCCTCTATCACTTAGACCAAATAATACTTTTGCTTGTCTAGAAGAATCAAATACTTTTCCACAGTGTTCACATTTTAATTGTATTTTTTTCATACTCTTCTTTAGAATTGTATCTTAAAAAATCTTTTATGCAATCTTTATATCCTTCTTTATAGTCTTCACTAAAAGTTTCTAATTTTGAAGACTTAAGATATTCTGTTAGTTTATTTTTTTTCATACT
>QMPB01000120.1 GCA_003648395.1 Bacteroidota bacterium | reverse complement strand
GAGAATTATTAAATACTTCTCAAAATCAATCTGAAGAATTAGCACATAAGGAAGCAGAATTATTGAATAATATTGAAGAACTCAGAGCTACACAAGAGAAAGCTATACAGCAAGGCGAAGAGTTTGAAAGCTTCTCAAATGCAGTAAATCATACCATGATTAGTGCCGAATACGACCCCAATGGAAGATTGATAAATGCAAATAAGAAGTTTGTTGATATATTAGGTTTCTCTAATGATACCGAAATTAAGGGGGTGAAAGTATTTTCATTTATCGACTCTATTGATCAAGATGAGTTTAATAATAATTGGAATTCTCTTCTTGATGGTGGAACCCATTTTGATGGAGATGTGAAACATACCAAGAAGGATGGTAGTAGTGTTTGGCTAATGTCAACATTTGTTAGCAAACGTGATATTAATGGTAATATAGAAAGTGTTTTGTTTTTGGCAACTGATGTAACAAAAGAGAAGAATATAAGCTTAGATAATCAAGCCCAAATAGAAGCAATAAATCTTTCTAGTATGACAGCAGAGTTTAATGCTGATGGTCGTATTAGAGGTTGTAATGAGATGTTTCTAGAGACTCTTAATTATAAAATGAATGATATTTTGAATAAGAAAATTAGAAGTATTATTTCTGAAGATTTGGTGAAGATGTTTGATGATGAGTGGAAGAGTTTGTTAAATGGTGAGTCGTATAGAGGTGTTATGCAGTTTGTGAATAGCAATGGTGACAGTAGATGGTTTCAAGGGGCTGCCTCTTCTATTCAGAATTATTATGGGGATATAGAAAAGGTTATTTATATTGCTAATGATGTTACCGAGCAGAAAATGCTTGAAATAAAACTTGAAGAGGCTCGTGATGAAATGAAAGAGCATTTTAAAGAAACTGAAATAATAAAAATACGTAATGAGCTTACTCTTGAAGGTATGCTTGATGCAACTCTTACTATCAAAGAGTCTGGGGAAATAATCTTTTATAATAAAGCTGCTGAAGAATTATGGGGTTATACCAAGGCTGAAGTAAAAAATAAAAAGATTGGAAAATTATTCTCCAAAGATGTACTCAAGAATGATGAATTTGTCGCTAATCTGGCTTTCCCTGATAGAGAAAAAATTGTAGGAGTTCGCCAAGAGGTAGAAATATTAACAAAAGATAAAGAGGAAGAATCAGTTCTCATGTTAGTTTCTGAAGCAAATGTGCAAGGCAATAAAACATATACATTATTTGTGCAAAGTATAGAAATAGAAATGTTCTAACTTAAACAATTGTATAATTGCATCATCACATGGCCTTTTTGTTGCACTATTGTATCTTTGAATAATTCTTTCATTGTGTATTTGAATAATTTTTTCCGTAACTTTATCGCTTAATTTATTATTGCAAATTTTAAGAAGTTATATATGAAGAGATTTTACATTATTTTTACAAGTATTTTATTTGCTTTTATTGTTAATTCAAGTGCTGTATTTAGCCAAAATCAGCAAGTTGACAGATTATTCCGGTTTCCAGCTATTCATAACGACACTATAGTTTTTACCTATGCAGGTGATTTGTATATGGTATCAAAAACAGGTGGTGAAGCCAGAAAACTCACCTCTGGTAATGGTTACGAAATGTTTGCTAGATTTTCTCCTAATGGTAAAACTATTGCATTTACAGGTCAGTACGATGGAAATACTGAGGTATTTACCATTCCATCAACAGGAGGAGTTCCCAAAAGAATAACTTATACAGCCACACTTAATCGTGATGATATTTCTGACCGTATGGGTCCAAACAACATTGTAATGGATTGGACTCCTGATGGCAAAGAGATAGTATATCGTTCTAGAAAACAAAGTTATAATTCATTTGTTGGTTCTTTATTTAAAGTTAGTAAAGACGGTGGAATGAGTGAGCAACTTCCTCTTCCAACAGGTGGTTTCTGTTCATATTCTCCAAATTTTGAAAAACTTGCTTTTAACCAAGTTATGCGAGAATTCAGAACTTGGAAATACTACCATGGCGGGATGGCTGATGATGTTTGGATTTATAATTTTAAAACCAAGGAAACGGAAAATATTACCAATAACGATGCTCAAGATATTTTTCCAATGTGGTACAAAACAAGGGTTTTCTTCCTCTCTGATCGTGACCGTATAATGAATCTTTTTTCTTACGATTTAATGACTAAGCAAATTCAGAAATTAACCCAATTTACCGAATATGATATTAAGTTTCCATCCATTGGTACAAGTAATATAGTGTTTGAGAATGCTGGATATATATATACCTATGAGATAGACAAACAGAAACTTACAAAAATTGATATTATAATAAATAATGATTTTCCAGAATCGAGAAGCAAATTAGTTGATGCTTCTAAATACATTAATTCTTATAGTTTGTCTCCAAAGGCAAAGCGACTAGCAGTTAGTGCTCGTGGCGATATTTTTACTCTTGCAGTTAAAGAAGGAGTAACATATAATTTCACTGAAACATCCAATGCTTTTGATAGAAATGTAGAATGGTCGCCAGATGGAAAACATATAGCTTTTCTTTCTGATAGAGAAGGAGAATATGATATTTATATGATGAACTCTGATGGAAAAGGGCCAATAGAGAAGCTGACAACTGGAAATGCTTCTTATAAGTTTGAAATTCAGTGGTCACCAGATAGCAAAAAGGTTCTTTGGAGTGATAAGAAAATGTATTTGCAGTATGTTGATATTGAAACTAAAATTGTAACAACAGTTACTCATAGTCCAACATGGGAAATAAGAGATTTTACGTGGTCGCCAGATAGTCGTTGGATTGCGTATAGTGATAATGATGGTAAAGGAATGAATCAAATATATGTTTTCGACACGGAGGCTAAATCAACAAAGACTGTTACTGACAAATGGTATAGTTCCGAGTCTCCATCGTTTAGTGATAATGGTAAATACTTATTCTTTTCTTCTGCTAGAACATTTGATCCAATTTATTCTGAGACAGAATGGAACTCAGCTTATCATGATATGAGCAAAATATATTTCATTACTTTACAAGAAGATGAGATTAACCCATTTGCCCCAAAAGATGATAATGATGATATTGAAGAAAATAAAGAAGACAAGGATAAAAAAGTAAATGTAATAATTGACTTTGAGAATATTGAAAACAGAGTAATTGCTTTACCAGTAGCAGCAGGTTATTATTGGAATATTAGAGTTCCCAACAATAAAGTTTACTATAGCTATTACGGAAGTAGTAAGAAATCTTCAAGTATTAAAATGTACGATTTAAACAAGAAGAAAGAGACTTCTCTTGCCGATGGAATGGGATTCTTTATTACTCCCGATGCTAAGAAAATGTTTATTAATAAAGGAAAGAAAATGCAAGTTATAGACCTTCCATCTTCTGCAATAAAAATTGATAAGCCCATAGATATTAGTGGCCTTAAAGTTTGGGTAAATAAACATGAAGAATGGGCTCAAATATATAAAGAAGCTTGGCGTCAGATGCGTGATTTCTTTTATGATGAGAATATGCATGGTGTTGATTGGAATGCAATGTATGATAAATATGCTGTACTTGTTCCTTATGTTAATAATCGTAACGATTTGAATTATTTGATTGGTGAATTAATTGGAGAATTGAGTATTGGCCATGCATATACTGGTGGAGGCGATAGAGCAAGTCCTGAGAGATATAAAACGGGACTTCTTGGAGCTCAACTTTCTAAGGATGAATCTGGTTTCTTCAAAATTGATAAAATACTTAAAGGCGAGAATTTTAGAAGTATTTTGCGCTCTCCTCTTACTGAAGTAGGGTTGAATGTTGCAGAAGGTAATTTCATTATTTCTGTTGATGGAAAATCGTGTAAAGATTATGCTGATTTTTACCAACTGATGTTCAATAAAGCTAATAAGACTGTTTCTCTTGAAGTAAATACTACAGCTTCTGATATGGGTGCAAAAACTATTATTATAAAACCCATTGCAGATGAGTCTAAATTGTATTATTACAATTGGGTAGAAGATAATATTGCCAAGGTTAATAAAGCAACTGAAGGGCAAGTAGGCTATATTCATATTCCTGATATGGGAAGAGATGGCTTAAATGAATTTGTAAAGCATTTCTATCCACAACTTAGTAAAAAAGCACTTATAATTGACGATAGAGGAAATGGTGGAGGAAATGTTTCTCCTATGATTATAGAAAGACTCAGAAGACAAATTACTCGTGCAAATATTGCTAGAAATCAAACTATTGTTACACAAACTCCAACTAAAATGATGCTTGGTCCAGTGATTCTATTAGTAAATGGATATTCTGCCAGCGATGGTGATTTATTTCCTTATAGTTTTCGTAAGCATAAGTTAGGTAAAATTATTGGTAAGAGAACTTGGGGAGGAGTAACAGGTATAAGGGGTTCTTTGCCATTTATTGATGGGGGAAACCTAACACGCCCAGAGTTTGCAAGCTTTGCTGCCGATGGTTCTAAATGGATAATTGAAGGTTATGGTGTTGACCCTGATATTGAGGTGAATAATGATCCAGCTAGAGAATTTGTTGGCATCGACCAACAGCTTAATAGAGCAATTGAAGAAATAATGCTAGAGTTAAAAGATTATAAGGGGCTTCCTGAGCCTCCTCCTTATCCTGATAAGAGTAAGTAAATTCTTTTCTATGATATTATTTGTTATCGTATTCTTATATATAATTTGTCAATATTACAGATAGATTTGTGTATGGTGTAGATATGATGTATATTTGCATCAATAAAATAAAATATTATGACAAGACAAAGTATTTCTTTTACAAAGCCAAATGATGAATGGCTAAAGTCACAAGTAAATAGCGAAGAATATAGTAGCAAGAGTGAACTAATCAATGATTTGATAAGGCAGGCTCGGAAACAGCAAGTTCAAGTTAATTTTATTAGAACGAAATTAGATAGAGCTGAGAGTAGAGGATTTACTAATGATACTAGAGAAGAAATATTAAAGCAATCAAAGTCATTATTTAATGAACAATTATAGATTAAGTAATGAAGCAAAGGAAGACTTAATACGGATTCATCATTATGGTATTGAAAAGTTTGGAGTTGTACAGGCGGATAAATACTTTGATTCATTTTTTGATTGTTTTGATAGTATTGCACTAAGACCATTTTCTTTTGAAGCAGTTAATTATATTAAAGTAGGATATAGACGTTGTGTTTGTGGGGCTGATAGTATTTATTATAAAATAATTGATGGTGTTGTTGAAATAATGGTAATAATTGGGAGACAAGACTTGAATAGTATCCTTTAATTTCAAAATAATAATATGTCCAAACTAAGTATAAAAAATTGGCAAAATGATGATCGCCCAAGAGAAAAATTACTCCTAAAAGGTAAGCAAGCCTTGAGTAATGCTGAACTTATTGCCATACTTATTGGCAGTGGAAATACTAAAGAGTCAGCTGTAGAGCTGGCTCAGAGAATGATGCAGTCAGTGGATAATAACCTTATTAATCTTAGTAGATTAAGTATTAAAGACTTGATGAACTTTAAAGGTATAGGAGAGGCCAAAGCAATAACTATTGTTGGGGCAATGGAGCTTGGCAGAAGACGTAGAGAAGAAGAAGTAAAAGAGAAAAAGAAAATAGGTTCGTCAAAGGATGTTTTTGAAATATTTCAAACAAATATGGCGGATAGTCCCTTTGAAGAGTTTTGGATATTGCTTGTTAACAGAGCCAATAAAATTCTTGGAAAACATCAAATTAGCCAAGGAGGAGTTTCAGGAACTATCGCTGATCCCAAAAGAATATTCCAATTGGCTTTGGAAAACCTTGCTTCTGGAATTATTCTTTGCCATAATCACCCCAGTGGTAATATTCAGCCTTCTACTCAAGACATTAAACTCACGAAAAAAATAAACGATGGGGCAAAACTTCTTGAGATAAATTTATTAGACCATATAATTCTTGGTGACGAAAATTATTATAGCTTTGCTGACAATGGAATGATATGATATACTTAATAAATGGATTCTAATAATATTCTAATACTAATACCAAAGAGAACTAATAGAGTGATTTATATTTTAAATCATTTCTTTAAAGAGTTTATGGGTATTGAAACTAAATTTTGTACTGACGAGCAAAAATTTAAGGTTTATGAAGGATTTAAAATGCACTATGGCTATTTTTCACTAGAAGAAGAGTTTTTTATTGCTGCTGATAGTTTGCTCTTTGAAAGAGGCATTCAGGATATGGAAATAAATACTGGTGAGTATAATGGACTACCTTCTTTATTTCAAACTTATAGCAGACAGTCGAAATTTCCTTTCGATATATTTGCAGCCTCATTTTATCTTATTACCCGCTACGAAGAATATTTGCCATTTATTAAAGATAAATACGGTAGATATGTTGCTACAGATAGTATAGCATTCCAAAATGGATTTTTACAGAAACCAATAATTGATATTTGGGCCATAGAACTTCAAAAAGAACTTCAAAAATTTTATCCTGAGATGATTTTTGAAAATACAGAATACAAGTTTATTCCAAGTATTGATATTGATGCGGCATTTTCTTACAAACATAAGGGAGCTTTACGGACACTTGGTGGTTATGCAAAATCGTTGCGAAATCTGGATTATTATGAAATAAAAAGAAGAACAAAGGTTATTTTTAATAAAGAGAGGGACCCTTTTGACACCTTTGATTACATATTTGATTTGCATGCTAAGTTTGGTTTAAAAGCTATATTCTTTATTTTATTTGCTGATTATGGTACTAACGATAAGAATACACCTACTTATAATCGACATTTTAAGGATTTGGTAGCATATATTGCAGACAATGCAAATATTGGTATTCATCCTTCATTCACCTCTAATATTGTACCTTCAAAACTGAAGAAAGAAGTTCGGAATTTATCGAAAACAGTTCATATTGATATTAATAAAAGTCGTCAGCACTTTTTAATTTTGCATCTGCCTTCCGCTTATCGTAATTTGATAAAGCTTGAGATAACAGATGATTACAGCATGGGTTATGCCTCCGAATATGGTTTTAGAGCATCAACTTCTCATTCGTTTCTGTTTTACGATTTAGAAATGGAATATACAACTTCATTGCGCATTCACCCATTTGCTGCCATGGAAGGAACACTTAAAGATTATAAGAAAATGAGTGTGGAGGAGGCAAAACTTACATTTGAGCAAATCATAGACGAAATAAAAGCAGTAAGTGGTACATTTATTAGCCTCTGGCATAATGAGAGCTTAAGTGATATGGACAGATGGGTTGGTTGGCGTAAACTCTATGAAGAAATGATAGAATATGCGTTGCCCAATGAAAAGGCTAAAGGCTAAAATATGAAGGCTAAAATGACAAGGAAAGTTTTTATATTATCTCTTCTTATTTTTCTTGCTTCTTGTTCTCTAGAACAAAGAATCGCTCTAAAACAACAAAAGAAAATATCAAAGACTGCTGTTCTTTTTAGAACAAATACTGAATTCTATTTTACTAATTCGAAAGTAAATATTCCTGATAATCTGAATGAGGACCAAAAGACTTATTACTATGATTCAAGCTTTGTGAATAGTGATTTTATTCAATATATGGATGCCGATTATTATCAGCAACAGTTTGATAGTAATTTTATAAACGCATTGAGTAGCCTTGGATTAAATGTCTATTCTGACGATAGTGTTGTTAGCTTTATAAATAAACCAAAGCCAAAAATGATAATAGAGATAGTGCAATTGGAGGTTGAAGAGCACAATTCAAATTATTATGAGAAGACCTATGAAATTGATAATAATAATAATAGAATAATTAGGCCATTTGTTATCGAAGCAAATGTTAACGAGCTAAATAATGGCGATCAATATTTATCTGTTGATATTCCAGTTAATACAGTATCTGTAAATGCTTGGGTTAAGGTTTTAAGTCTGATTAATGATAGTGTGAGAATAAATGAGTTATTATTTATGACATACGATATTACTGATGAAATTTATGGTTTCTTCGACTATAATTATTTGAAAGAAGTTCCATATTACACTTATGACATTGATAGTATAGAAGTAGGTGATTTATGGAAAGCTGAACTTTTCCCTACCCAAGAGTTTTCTCGCCAGTTAACCAATTATTTTGAAAATATAATAATAAATCATGCACTGAAACTCAAAACAGGTAAATCACGTCAATGGTATTGGCAGATAAATCCTAAAACAAAGCGATTACTTCCAACTCATAATAATCACGAATATGATATTCTTCAGAGAGCTGTGGAATAATTAATTCTTCTCCCTATCTCATCGACAGGCAGGCTCTATTCCTCCCCCTTCTTAACTTCCAACATCAACTCATCTAATTGAGCATCAGCAATGGCAGAAGGAGAAGAAATCATTACATCTTGTCCACTATTATTCTTTGGGAATGCTATATAATCGCGTATAGAATCACTACCGCCAAACATAGCCACCAATCTATCGAAACCAAGAGCAATACCACCGTGAGGAGGTGCGCCATATTCAAAGGCATTCATTAGGAATCCAAACTGCTCTTCTGCTTCTTCTTTTGAGAATCCCAATAGATCAAACATCTGAGCTTGAATCTCTTTTTCATAAATTCGGATACTACCGCCACCAATCTCTACACCGTTAATTACAAGATCATAAGCATTAGCGTGAACTCTGCCTGGGTCAGTTTTTAATAGCTCAATCTCTTCTGGTTTTGGCGCGGTAAATGGATGATGCATTGCATGATAACGACCAGCATCTTCTATCCATTCCAAAAGAGGGAAATCAACTACCCAAAGTGGTGCATATTCACCTGCTTTACGTAATTCTAAACGGTTTCCCATCTCTAGACGTAGCTCATTTAAAGCATTACGAGTGTGCATGGTATCTCCTGAAAGCACAAGCATTAAATCTCCTGCTTTAGCTTCCATTTTTTCTGCCCAAGTTTTAAGGTCGTCTTGTGAGTAGAATTTATCAACAGAAGACTTGAAACTCCCATCTTCATTGCATTTTACATAAACAAGGCCCTTAGCACCAATTTGTGATTTCTGTACAAATTTTACCAGTTTATCAAGTTGTTTTCTACTATAAGATGCAGAATTTGGAGCACATATTCCTACTACTATTTCAGCATCATCAAACACTTTGAATCCTTTATTTTGTGCTAAGTCCGTAATCTCTTTAAACTGCATTCCAAATCTAATATCAGGCTTATCACTTCCATACAAACGCATAGCATCATCATAAGGTAAGCGAGGGAATTCTCCTAGCTCAATATTCTTAATTTTCTTAAAAAGATGCTTTGTCATTCCTTCAAAAGTGTTTAGAATATCATCTTGCTCTATGAAAGCCATTTCACAATCAATTTGAGTAAACTCAGGCTGACGGTCGGCTCTAAGGTCTTCATCACGAAAACATTTTACCAACTGATAATATCGATCGTAACCAGATATCATTAGCAGTTGCTTAAAGGTCTGAGGCGACTGTGGTAAGGCGTAGAAAGTTCCAGGGTTCATACGTGAAGGAACAACGAAATCACGAGCTCCCTCAGGAGTAGATTTTATAAGATATGGTGTCTCCACTTCCATAAAATCACTATTATGTAAATAAGAACGTACTTCGAAACCTACCTTATTTCTAAGCATTAAATTTTCTTTAAGAGGATTACGTCTTAAGTCTAAATAACGATATTTCATTCTTATTTCCTCGCCTCCGTCAGTATTATCTTCAATGGTGAAAGGAGGAGTTTT
>QMPB01000119.1 GCA_003648395.1 Bacteroidota bacterium | reverse complement strand
ATTAAAGACTTAATCGATTATGATGATTACAAAAGCCTTCATTCTGATGCAGAAATTGTAAATGAAGATATTAATTTTATTCAAACAGAAAATCAAGCATATAGTTCTTCACCAACACTATATCCTTTAAATGATAGAACCAGCATGCAAACAATCCCAAACAGTGCGAAACTTGTTAAAATGAATACAATAGGTGGTAATAATTGGCGTGTTGCTGGAGATTTTATAACTTGGACCTTTGATGTTGATAAAGCTGGTCTCTATGCTATGAGTTTTAGAGTTAAACAACGTCTAGCGACGGGAATGAATGTTTATCGTAATATTTATATCGATGAGCAGATTCCGTTTAAAGAGATGAAAAACTATGCTTTCACCTATGATAATAAATGGAGAATTCAAACTGTTGGAACTAAAGATGAACCATATTTATTCTATCTAACTGAAGGTAGACATACTATTAAGATGGAAGTATCTTTAGGAGAATACGGAGCTTTAATTGGACAAATTCAAACATCAATTGATAAACTAAATAAATTATATAGAGAAATATTAGTCTATACCGGAGCTGAACCAGACCAATATAGAGATTATCAATTAGAAGAAAGAATAGATAACTTAGTTGGTCGCATTCAAGCTGAACGCGATAATTTAGCTGAAATTAGAGAAAAAATAATAGAAATATCTGGTTCAAAAAGTGAGAAAACAGGAATTTTGGATACTGTTATTTTACAGTTAGATGATTTTATTGATAAACCTAGAGAGATTCATACACAGCTTTTAACATTCAATAGTAATATATCCTCTTTAGGTACTTTGGTATTGCTTTTAAGTGCTCAGCCACTTGAACTGGATTATATTATGTTTCATAATCCTAATGCAACTCTTCCAAAGTCAAAGGAATCATTATTAGGTGGGCTTATGTTTAGTATTAAAGCATTTGCTGCGACATTTAATACTGATTATTCAAACCTTGGAGAAACAGGAGATTTTGAGACTAATAGAAGTGTTGAAGTTTGGCTTTCTATTGGTAGAGATCAAGCTAATGTTTTAAGAAAACTAATAGATGAATCCTTTACTCCAGAAACAAAGATTAAAATAGATTTAAAACTAGTTAATTCTAGCGTATTATTACCAGCTACATTATCCAATGTTGGACCTGATGTGGCTATGGGACTTGGAAATAATATTCCAGTAAATTACGCTATGAGAAGTGCTGTTTATGATATATCACAATTCGATGATTTTGAAGAAGTAACTAAACGCTTTAAAGATAGCGCTATGGTTCCTTTTGAATTTGAAGGTGGATATTATGCTCTTCCTGAACAACAAGTTTTCTTGATGATGTTTTACCGAACTGACATCTTTGAAGAATTAGGACTTACAGTTCCTAATACTTGGGAAGATGTAATTTCGATGATTCCAGATTTACAAAAACATAATCTAGAATTTTACTTACCAGTACCTATTACTCAAGGTGCGGTAATGAATTTACCACCAAATCCTATTTTCTCAACATTATTCTATCAAAACGATGGAGAGTTTTATATTGATGGAAATAGAAGAAGTGGTTTTGATCAAGGAAAAGGTCCAGAAGTTTTTGAAATGTGGACACAGTTTTATACTGATTATTCCTTTCCGGTTCAAGCTGATTTCCTCAATAGATTCAGAAGTGGACAGATGCCAATAGGTATAACCTATTACAATGTCTATAATACTCTAAGCGTGTTCGCACCTGAAATTAGAGGCAAATGGGATTTTGTAATGGTTCCTGGAACTGAAGTAGATGATGGACAAGGTGGAACTACAATACGTAGAGATACGGTTTCTACAGGTACTTCAATTATGATTATGAATGACTGTGAAGATAAAGATGCAGCTTGGGAATTCTTAAAATGGTGGACTAGTACTAAAGTTCAAGTTCAATTTGGTAGAGAAATGGAAGGAATTTTAGGAGCTGCAGCAAGATATCCTACAGCTAATATTCAGGCTATGAGCGAATTGCCATGGACTGTGACTGAATATAGTAAACTAGAAGAACAATGGGATTGGGTTAGAGGTATACCTGAAGTTCCAGGAGGATATATGACAGGTCGACATTTAGATAATGCCTTTAGACTTGTATATAATGAACATACTAATCCTAAGGAAACAATATATGACTATGTACAAATTATAGACGAAGAAATTTCTTCCAAAAGAAATGAATTCGGTTTAGATTAGGGGTGAAGAAGTGGAAGCTAAAACAACTGTGACACCGGTATTGACAAAAAGACAGTTGTTATGGAAAAACATTAAAAAGAGTAAAGACTATTATATTTTAATGGCTCCATATTCAATTTTGTTTTTGACCTTTACTATTGTACCGGTCATAATGTCTTTAGGAATAAGCTTTTCCTATTATAATTTATTAGAGCCTCCTCATTTTGTGGGGTTAAGCAACTATATTAAACTATTTTTAGAGGATGATGTTTTCATCATCGCACTTAAAAATACTTTAATTTTAGCTGTAGTAACTGGACCAGTTTCTTATTTAATGGCCTTCCTTTTTGCTTGGCTAATTAATGAACTTGGGCCAAAACTAAGATCTTTTTTGACCTTAGTTTTTTATGCGCCTAGTATTAGTGGTAATGCATTCTTAATGTGGCTTTTGATATTTAGTGGAGATATTCACGGATATGCTAATGCTTTTATGATTAAATGGGGATTAATTGATAATCCTGTTCAATGGTTAAAAGACCCTCATTATATGATGCTTGTAATTATTATCGTTCAGTTATGGCTTTCTCTAGGTGTTAGTTTCTTAGCGTTTATAGCCGGTCTTCAAAGCGTTGATAAAACTCTTTATGAAGCCGGAGCTATAGATGGAGTTAAGAATCGCTGGCAAGAGTTATGGTATATAACATTGCCATCAATGAAACCTCAGCTTATGTTTGGGGCAGTTATGCAGATTACCACATCTTTAGCAATTGCTCAAGTGTCGATGCAACTCGTTGGATTTCCGAGCGTTGAATACGCAGGGCACACGATTGTTACCCATTTAATAGATTATGGTAGTGTTCGTTATGACTTAGGATATGCTAGTGCTATCGCTACAGTTTTATTCTTGATTATGATGAGTACCAACCTATTCGTTAGAAAGATTCTAAGAAAGGTTGGTGATTAGATGAAAATTCTAAAACGCAAAAGGAAATTAAATAGAACTTTGGGTGGGGACATCTTTCTATTTACCTTATTATTATTCTTTGGTTTTTTCAGTGCATATCCATTGATTATGACTGCATCTAATGCCTTTAAACCTTTAGATGAATTATTCCTTTTTCCACCAAAATTATTTCCGAGAAACATAACATTGGATAACTTTAGAGACTTATCTGATTTAATTGGAAATAGTTGGGTGCCTTTTAGTAGATATTTCTTTAATACAATTTTAATTACCGTTTTAGGGACAGGGGGCCATGTGATTATTGCCTCAATGGCTGCTTTTCCTCTTGCAAAATATAAATTTCCTGGAAGAAGATTATTCTTTACTTTAGTTGTGTATTCTTTGATGTTTGCGCCTCAAGTAACTGCAGTACCAAATTATATTATTATTTCAGGTATTGGACTTATTGATAATCCGAGTGCAATCATTTTGCCTGCTATTGCTTCAAGTTTAGGGCTTTATTTGATGAAGCAGTTTATGTCTCAAATTCCTGATGATCTGATTGAATCAGCTAAGATTGATGGAGCTAGTGAATATCGAATATTCTTCCAAATTGTAATGCCACTTGTTAAACCAGCGTGGTTAACTCTTATAATATTGTTATTCCAAAGATTATGGACAACTGACGGTGGAAGTTTTATCTTCTCTGAACAATTAAAACCTCTAAGCTATGCCTTAAGACAGATTGCGCAAGGTACAATTCAACGTGCCGGTACTATTGCGGCTGTATCATTTATTATGATGATTGTTCCTGTAACCTTCTTTATATTATCACAATCTAGAGTGGTTGAAACATTCAGCCATTCAGGAATGAAGTAGGTGTAGATTATGAAGAAGAAAATTATAATTGTAGTTTTAGCTTTATTATTAACACCGCTTTTAATGGGCGCTACGAGTTATACATATTCATATTGGGGTGAAGTGCTTCATAGCGATCCAGGTATGACTTTTGCAGCTAGTATTAACGCAGAAGACTTAGGAGCTAATTTAATTTCACCTGAAGACTTAAAAGTTTATAACGATAAGATTTATGTAGTTGATAGTAAGGCAAATAGTCTTATAGTTATCGATAGTAATTTTTCTTTAGTTGAAGAAATTGCTACTTTTGACTATACTCAAGATTATATCGATATATTAAGTGATAAGGGAATAACAGGAGAAACTAGTTTAACATTATCTTCTCCATATGGAGTAGATGTAACTAATAGTGGAATATTTATCTGTGATACGAGTAATTACCGCATTGTTAAGTTAAATCATAACTATGAAGTAGTTAATACTTTCAGTGATATGAATGATTTAACTTTTGAAAATATTAATTTTGAGCCTAAAAAAATAACCGTTGATTCAACGGATAGAATGTATGTTGTGGCTAAGAATATCTATGAAGGTATTATGGAAATTAACTCTGATGGAAGCTTTAATCGTTATACTGGAGTTAACCCAATAAAAATGACTCCAATTGAAATATTTAAACGTAAACTGATGACAGAAGAACAGATTGCACAGCTTCAACTATATCTTCCAACAGAATATACAAATGTTCAAATAGATGAACGCAATTTTATTTACGCAACTAGTAAAGTTTCCGATAATAACGCTGAAAATCCTATTCAATTGATTAATCCAAAAGGAATAGATGTTATTAAGAGAAATGGTTATCAACCTCCTATGGGAGATATTCAATATGTTATAGGTATGAACAGTTATGTAGTTGATGGACCTAGTACACTTGTAGATATTGCAAGTCGTGAAGACGGAATATACACTGTTTTAGATCAAAAAAGATCTCGACTTTTTACCTATGATGGGGAAGGGTATTTATTGTATATAGATGGTGATGAAGGTAATCAGATTGATAAATTTTCTGAAGGAGTAGCTATTGCCTATTTTGGAGAAGATTTACTTGTTTTAGACAGAGGTACTAAAACAATAGTTGTATATACTCCAACTGAATTTGGCGAAAATGTTAATCTAGCAATCCATTACTATAATTTGGGTGATTATGAAAAGACAGCTGAGATATGGGAAAAAGTAATTAAGATGAATTCTAATTATGAGATTGCTTATAACGGTATTGGCAAGATGCTTCTAAGAGATGGAGAGTATCACGAAGCTATGCTTTACTTTGAACTTGGTCATGACCAATATTATTATTCTAAAGCTTTTAAGGAATACAGAAACGCTATTATTAAAGATCATTTTGGTGAGATTATGGGTGGTATTCTCTTTATTACAATAGGGGTAATAGGCCTTAAGATTTACAAGATCCATAAGAAGGGAGGAACACTTTTGTATGAAGACTAAATTAAGTAAAATTTACCAAGAATACATAAAATTTCCTTCTTATGTTTTACTTCATCCTTTTGATGGATATGATGATTTTAAGCGATATAAAAAGGCGAAAATGAGCGTAGCTATTGTCTTTATTATTCTCTTTATTTATTTTCAAATATTCTCATTTAGAAATCTTGGATTCTTAGTTAATCCTAACAATCCTCAAGATTTAAATAGCTTACAAGAATTATTTAGTGTAATTTTGCTTATTTTCTTATTTACTGTAGGAAATTGGAGCGTTACTACACTTATGGATGGAAAGGGAAGCTATAAGGAAATATTAATGGTTACTGGATATTCTTTGTTTCCAATAATTATAATAGGTTTTCCTTCTGTAATATTAAGTAATTTCCTTACTTTAGAGGAAATGGCATTTTTCAAACTATTCATGTATATGGCATACATCTCTACGGGCTGGATGTTGTTTATGGGTATTTTAAATATACATGAATACGGTTTGTTTAAAACTATACTTGCCTTCTTAGCTACAGGGATATCGGTAGCCGTAATGATGTTTGTTGGGCTTTTATTCTTTGATTTAATCCAACAATTCATTGCTTTTATCATTGCTGTAGTTGAAGAATTTAATTTGAGGTATTAATTATGAAAAAGAAATTAATGATTATTATGCTCGCCTCAGTTTTAGGTTTTGTACTTTATTTAACTTTATTTAATATGTCTATGGCTTCAGTTATTGTGCCACAAAAGATTCCTTATTCAAAGGATGGTTTTGTGGATGCTATGACTTTATCTGATAAAAATTATTTAGTTGCGGATAACGGAATACTTCAATTATATCTAGATGAAACAACATCGTATTTTAAAGTTGTGAATAAAGATACAGGTGTTGAATGGAATAGCAATCCTACTGGGCCTGATCCTTGGCAATTAGATTTAAGTAAAACTATCACAAACAGTGCGATTGAAAAACAGAAATCAACTTTAGAATTATCTTATTTTAATGAAACAGGTTCTTTAGCTAAAATTAATAATTATACAATGAGTATTCATCATCCAAAAAGTGTACTCTTTGATGATGGACTTAGAACTTATTCAATAAAATATATCCAAGATGGTTTTCAGGTTTTATATGATATCAAGGATGTTGATATAGATTATCTATATTTTCCTAAATATTTAAAACCAGAGATTTTAGAAGCGCATCCTCAAAAAGATTTATTACAAGCTATTGCTTATACTGGATATGATGAAGACTTAGGAGTATATGTAATAAATCAATACGAAGATATGTCTGTACTTGTAAGAAGTCGCCTTTATGATATTTTTTATGGTCCTGGAAGTTTAGGCTATACTAGAGAAAGAGCAATAGAAGAAAATGCTGAGTATGGGTACACAGACGTCTATGAACCAGTATCATTTAAAATAGCTTTAGAAGTTAAATTAACTCCTACTGGTGTTAAGACTTCTGTAATACAAGATTCAATTTCTGAAACTGAAAACGCAAAACTTGCGACAGTTTCGCTATATCCATTATTTGGAACAGCCATAAGTGAAGTAGGCGGAGTAGCGACAAATGGATATATCGTAGTTCCTGATGGAAGCGGAGCTGTAATAGAATTTAACAATGGTAAATATTACCAACAACCTTATGCTAAAAGACTTTATGGTGAAGACCTTGGGATTTTAGAACATAAGATGCCTGAAGTCCAACAAAAGATAAGCATTCCTCTATATGGAATGGTTAAGGAAGACGGTGCTTTTGCGGCAATTATTACTAATGGCGATACTATGGCTACTTTAAACGCTGATGTATCTGAAAGAATTGATTCCTATAACAAGGTTTACCCTACTTTTAATTTTAGAGAAAATGAAGCTGTAACACTAGGTACTGGATACAATCAATATGCTTTAGACTTATGGACCGAAGATAGAGTGGATACGGATTTCACTGTAGAATATACCTTCTTAGATAAAGAAGAAGCTGATTATGTTCATATCGCTAAGGCATATAGAACTTATTTAGAAGATAATTTTGGTTTTGATAGTGTTGATAATACAAGAGATACTTTATGTACTATAGAGTTCTTAGGCGCTTATGAAAGCAAATCATTCTTCTTAGGTGTGCCTTATTATAGAACTAAATCTTTGACTACTTTTAGTGAAAGTCAAATAATCTTAAAGGAATTAGCTACTGGAGGCGTAAAAAATGTCAATGTGATATATAAGGGAATGATTAATGGAGGAATGTCTTCAAGTATAGCTAATGATTTTGATATAGAACGCGTTTTAGGTGGCAATAAAGGATATTCTTCATTGCTTGACTATGCAAGAGAAAACAATATTGAAATCTATCCAAGCATAAGATTATTAGCTACTAATGATTTCAATAAAATGTTTGATAATTATAGATATTCGTCAAAGAGAATTGATGGCAGTATGTCTATGTTGTTTACCTATCACTTGCCTTCAAAGCTTCCGTATAGTGAAGCACCTTCAGTTTTAAAATTTAAGGATGATTATATTATCAATCCGCTTTATTTAGAAGAAATAAACAATGATTTATTATCACATTATGATGGCGATACCTTAACCTATGATTTCTTAGGTAGTGTTTTAGGCGGAAGTTATAAAGATCCTCAACTCTATAAAGAAGATAGTTTAAGAATTCAACAATCTATTTTAGAAAATATGGATAAAAAGATAATATTATCAGATCCATTAGGTTTTGCTATACCTTATAGCAACTATATAACCGACTTACCTATGGAAACTACTTTATATGCGATACTAGATTATCAAATACCTCTATTGCAATTAGTTTTGGCTGGAAAAGTAGATTATTCAACTGTAAGTTTAAATATGACTAGTGAAAGAACTGTTGAGTATAATTTCTTAAAGACAATTGAAACTGGGTCTAATTTAAAATATACCTTGTCATATGATAATTCTAGAGAATTAAGAGAGACTGAGTTTAATTATTATTTCTCAACCCAGTATACTAATTGGATAGATAGAATAGAGCTTCAAGTAAATCAGCTAGATGAATTAGGAATTCATGATGGCTATTTAGTTGGGCACGAAAGAGTTGGTAATAATGTCTTTAAAGTCACTTATTCTAATGGGTTAGAAATACTTATTAATTACAATTTAAATCAGGTAGATGATGTTTTAGGATATGATTTGCCTGCAATGTCTTATAAAGTGATAGGAGGAGAGTAATATGGCAGAATTAGAACTTGCGAGAAAAAGCCTCCTAGCACCTAAAAAGAAGAAAAAGGGATTAAAGGGGTATAAGAGACAAAAATTAATCTGGGCATTTATTTTCTTAGCACCATGGTTAATAGGATTTTCTATGTTTTTCTTGATTCCTTTTATTCGGAGTTTATACTATAGCTTTTTCAGTTTAGAACCAACACCTGATGGAATTATTTCTACTTTTGTAGGATTTAATAATTATTTCTATGCATTGAATGAACAGGTTACTTCGACAACTAGTTTTAGAGTTGAATTAATCAACACAACACTTGATGCATTAATCAATATACCTGTACTTTTAATTTTTAGTTTATTTATCGCTGTAATGCTTAATATGGAGTTTAAGGGACGTGCCTTTGTAAGAGCAGTTTTCTTCATTCCAGTTATTTTAAACAGCGCAGCTGTAGCGAGCGCGCTTGGTGGAGGCGACGCAATAGCTAATTTATTAAAGGAACAGGGTTCAACTCAGATATTTGATCTTGAGTTTTATCTTCTTCAAACTGGCATGATGCCATGGCTCATAAATTTCATTGTCGGTTTGATTGGTAGAATTTACGCGATTTTATCTTTAGCAGGTGTTCCAATTCTCTTGTTTTTAGCTTCCATTCAATCAGTGCCAAAACATCTTTACGAGGCAGCTAAGATAGAAGGAGCTACAGGTTATGAAATGTTTTGGCTTATAACTCTGCCAAATGTTAGTCCTCACATAATAACTGTGACGGTTTATGCTTTGGTTGATACTTTCTTAACATCTTCTGTAAGTGAAATTATTTCACAGGAATTAGGTAATTCTAATCGTTGGGGAGAAAGTGCTGCGATGGCTTGGATTTATGTTTCTACGATTATATTAATCCTATTAATTTTAGCGGTAATTGCTAAAGCTTTAAAGATAGGAGGTTCTCATTATGAAAACTAAATTGTTAAAATATATAAATAATATTTTTAAAAGGTTAAATGATTATTTTAAACAACCTAAAACAAAACTAGTATGGGAACGCAAAATTGGTAGTTTTACAATGAAGCTTTTGAGATTTATTATCTTATTTGGTCTTTGTTTCGTAATTTT
>QMPB01000118.1 GCA_003648395.1 Bacteroidota bacterium | reverse complement strand
CTACGGGTGTCAACCCGTAGCTACATTTATTATAAGAATAAGATTTTGGCATGTGTTTTTGGGACAAAAACCATGACAAAATATTTTATAGCGTCGATATCGCTTCTAACGCTTTTGTTATTTTTATGTAATTTGCGTCATTAGCTTAATTAGCGAAAATTCGTGGGCAGTCCATTGTGAGCAAAGCGAAAAAAATACTTTACTTAAACTTCTTTATCTCCCCACTCTTAACCTTACTCATATACACATTAAGATCCTTATAAACTTCTGGTGCCATTATTAATAGTCCAATTATATTAGGGAAGGCAAGAGAAAGTATCATCATATCGGCAAAATCCATTACCACACCAAGATTAGCTGCTGCTCCTATCACTACAAATGCAAGATAAATAGTAAAGAATACATATCTTTTGATATTTGGATTATTAAATCTTTTATCGAAATAATCACCAAAAAGAAAGCGAAAACCTTTAAGACCATAATACGACCAAGAAATCATTGTAGAAATAGCAAAAAGAGCAATAGCAAAGGCTAATACCCATGGAAACCAAGGGAATATACTCTCAAAAGCTTTAGAGGTAAGTTGTGCTCCATCATATCCGTGAGCCATTGCAGGGTCGTGATAGCCTGTAAAGATAATTACAAGAGCAGTCATAGTACAAACAATTACTGTGTCAACAACAGGTTCAATTAATGCAACTATTCCCTCGCTAACAGCCTCATCGGTTTTAACTGCAGAGTGAGCAATAGAGGCAGAACCAACACCAGCTTCATTAGAAAATGCTGCTCTTTGGAATCCAACTATTAATACTCCAATAAATCCGCCATACATAGCATTAGGAACAAATGCTCCATCAATAATCATTTTAAAAACAGAAGGAATTTCAGCATAATGGATTCCAATAATAAGTAAAGCAGATAGAATGTACAAAGTAGCCATTATTGGAACTATTTTCTCAGTAACTTTGGCAATACTCTTAATGCCTCCAATAATTACGATACCAACTATTATTGCCAGACCAATTCCAAACCAAGCTCCCCAGCCTTCTAATGCAGGTATTATCATTTCAAATTGTTGGAATGTTTGATTTGATTGAAACATATTGCCACCACCAAGTGATGCTCCCATAAGAATAACAGCGTATATAATTGCCAAAACTTTTCCAAGCTTACCTAGGTTTCTTAGTTTTAATCCATTTCTTAAATAGTACATTGGTCCACCAGAAACATTTCCATCTTCATCCAATTGTCGGTATTTTACCCCTAGAGTAACTTCTGTAAATTTTAATGACATACCAAGTAAACCGGCTATTATCATCCAAAAAGTAGCTCCTGGTCCACCAACAGTAATTGCTATTGCAACACCAGCAATATTTCCTAATCCTACCGTGCCAGAAAGAGCAGTTGCTAAAGCTTGAAAGTGAGAAACTTCTCCAGGGTCACTAGGATTGTCATAATTTCCTTTTATCAATTGAAAAGCATGTTTAAAGCCACGAATATTAATAAACTTCATTCTGATAGTGAAGTAAATAGCGCCTAAAACTAGCCATATTACAATAAATGGGAAGTGACGTTCTATAGTGGTTGCTGTTAGATATGTTTTATTATCTACTGTTTGAATTAGCTTAATATTGTTAAGCTGTAATTCAGTTTTATTATTATGATAAATTTTTGTTTTAGTATCAATTAGGAAATATTCTTTTCCTTCTTTTGTAATTGCTTTAGTGTCAGATTTATGAAAAGGGGTACCATCTTTATGATATATTATTTCGTTATCGATAACAATGTAAGGCGTACCATCTTCTTGATATATTATTGGGTCATAAATTCCAGTAGCAGATAATGGATCCCAAAAAAGAATAGAACCCATAAAATTTACACTTGGTTCAAAAAGATTATTAATCTTATCACTTAAACTTAATTCTTTTTGGTTTTGTGATTGTTCTTCTGCGCTAGCAAGAATTACTTGACTTGAAATAATAATAGCAAATAATAATAGAAATACTTTCTTCATTTAATACAAAGTTAACGATTAAGAAATCTGTTAGATAGAAATACAAATATAGTAAAATATATATATATCATTATTGTATAGAAATAAAAAAAAGGCGATGTGTTTTTCATCGCCTTTAATAACATATATAGTTACAGATTAATCTTTAATAATCTTCCTAACTATTATTTTATTACCATAGTTTATAGAAATATAATATAAACCATTTGATAAGCCAGAAATATCGATACTAGTTAATTCTGAATTAGTATTGTTATACATTACTTCCTCACCAGCAATATTATATATTCTAACTGAATTCATTAATTCGTTTGATTCAATATTTACTACATCAGTAGTAGGGTTTGGATATATATTTAAGCTAGTCTCATTAGTTGAGTTAGAAATAGAAACTGTAGACATTTTCTCAAGCTTAATATCATCAAAATAAGTACCTACTTTAGCATCACTATATAAGTCATAACCATAAAAATCGGCACCACCTATTTGATTAGGTCCAGTTGAAGTATCACCAGAAGTCATTGTCCATGGCCATTCAAACATCATATTTCCATCAAGAAATAGTTTAGCATAGTCATTATCCATATTTATAACTAGTTTATAGTCATGCCATATACTAGGATCATAAGGAGCTGTTGCAGTGTCATTTCCTTGAAGATAGAAGTGAAAAGTACTATCATGTTTTAACCCATAAAAATCACCTGCCCATATAGAGTTTCCCCCATCAAATTTATGAAGTATATTAAAATAAGTACAACTATCAGCTGGAGTAAAAATCTTAAATGTTAACTCATAAGCTCCTGTTGTAGAGTCTCCTAAAAGAAGAACGCAGTCGTTATCTTTAGCAATAAATAGTGAATTAGTACCGCTTGAAGCATGTGCGCTAGAAACAGTTCCATCTTCCGCTCCACCTGGTGCGTTTGACCAAGTAGTCCAATTGGTTGTACTCGTTTGAGCAATTTTGTCTCCAGAACTATATGAGTCAAAATTTTCGTCCATTATTACTTGTGCTTGTAAAAAAGCTACAGTAATAAACATTAACAGTGTTGAAAGTAAAAGTTTTTGCATAATAATTTGATTTTAGTTAAACATAATTTTTTGAATACCCAAATATACAACAATTTTAATATAATTATTAAATTATTATTTTTCTATTTACTAACTACTTATGCATAAAAAATTTGTAGCTCTTTTTAGCCAATTTCTTCAGCCTCAAGGTGAAGTTGTTCCCACCTTTCAACTTCTTCATCCAATTCTTTCTTTGTTTTGTTATAAAGCGAATAAAAACTACCATTAGTTAAAGATTCTCCTAGACTTTCAGGATCGGTTAATCGTTTATCTAAAAGGTTAATATCATTTTCTAAGTCTTCGATCTTAGTTTCACATTCATCAATTTGTTTGGCTATTTTTCTCCTCTTTTTTTCCAACTCTTTTTTAAGAAGATAGGCTTCTTTATTTGAGCTTGATTGTTTTTGAGTATTATTATTAGTTATAGCTTTAAGTTCAATATCACTTAAATTTTGTAGCTTTTTTTTATTAATAAATTCTGTAATATCTCCTAAATGTTCCTTAATTCCTTTATCTCTAAATTCATAAACCTTTTGGCATAGATCTTTTAAGAAATATCTATCGTGAGATACAATTAGTAAAGTGCCATCATATTGAAGAAGAGCATTTTTAAGTATATCTTTCGATTGTAAATCTAGGTGGTTAGTAGGCTCATCAAGTACTAAAAGATTTACTGGCTCAAGTAATAATTTTGCAAGTGCTAATCTTGATCGCTCACCTCCACTTAGAACCTTTACTTTCTTATCAATATCTTCTCCTGAGAATAGAAAGCTGCCTAATATACTTTTTACCTTCTTTCTAATTTCACCAACTGCAATATTGTCTATCGTCTCAAATACTGTTTGTTCTTTGTCAAGTAATTCAGCTTGATTCTGTGCATAATAACCAATCTTAATATTATGACCTAGTTTTATTTCGCCATTATGCTCCAACCTACCAACAATTGATTTTGCTAGAGTAGTCTTACCTTCTCCATTTCTCCCTACAAAAGCTATAAATTCATTTCTAAGAATACTAATTTCAATATTTTTTAGTATTTCTTTTTCACCATAGCTTTTGGCATAATTTTTTATCTCAACACTTATTTTACCTGATGAAGGGGCGGGAGGAAACCTAAAATGAATACTTTTTTTATCCATTAGATCAAGTTCTTGTCTGTCAATCCTTTCAAGCATTTTTATTCTAGATTGAACTTGCTTAGCTTTTGAGGCTTTGTATCTAAAGCGTTCAATGAAATCCTCAATTTCTTTTATTTCTTTTTGCTGATTCTCATATCTAGAAATCTGTTGTTCAAGTAAACCTTCTCTCTGGGTAATATATTCTGAATAGTTGCACTTGTAATCATAGATTCTACCTTTTGTAATCTCAATAGTACGGTTAGTAACGGCGTCTAGAAATGCTCTATCATGCGACACAAGAATAATTGCACCATTATATGATTTTAAAAAATCTTCTAACCATTGTATAGATTCAATATCAAGATGATTGGTAGGCTCATCTAATAATAAAAGATTTGGTAACTGTAGAAGAATTTTAGCTAGCTCAACTCTCATTTGCCAACCACCACTCAATGTATTCATATTATTATTGAAATCTTTTCTTTCAAAGCCTAAACCTAATAATACTTTTTCAGCAGCGGCTTCTCTACTTTGTCCTCCTAAAATATTGAATCTATCATTTGCCGTTTGTAAAGCGTCTATAAGATTGTTGTATGCTTTACTTTCGTAATCCGTTCTGTTAGCTAACTCATTAGTAATTCTATGTATTTCATCTTCAATGTGTTTATGTTCTTCAAAAGCTGTCATGGCTTCATCAATAATACTTAGTTCCGAAGATGTCTCCATATGCTGAGGTAAATAGCTAATAGTTTTCCCATTAGGAATTATTACTTTACCTGCACTTGCTTCTATTTCATTAGATATTATCTGAAGTAATGTCGATTTTCCTGCACCATTCTTACCTGTTAACCCAATTCTGTCTTTTTGGTTTATTAAGAATGAAATATTTGTAAATAAATCATTTCCACTAAACCGCATTCCTATATTACTTAAGCTATACATCTATTTATTGTTTTCGGTTTCTGCACCTATTAATAAATTAATTAAACTTAATTTTTGATATTCTTTGTATTTATTGCATTGACAACCACTAATGCCATGCATCTCTATATTTGATACAGTTTCTTTTTTTAATATACTCATATCTTTATTGTAGAATATCACTTGCATAGGATAAGTATTTGAATTATTAATAAACGAAAGATTAATAGATAATTCTGTATTTATTACATTATTAAGTGCAAAAATAATATGCCATAAGTTTCTTAAGTCTGCTGACGCATTTAATGTAAGTTTATCTGTTTTAGATACTTTTGCTGAAACATTAGTGCTAATATAGTAATTAAAAGTATTGCAGTCATAATTGGCAATGGTTTTAATACTATCTGATTTTACAACTTTAGAATAAATATTTTCCACGTCTATTAATACAATACTATCATTTTTGAAGTAAACATTATTAGACTTGTTTAGTCGTGTAATAATGTTATTTGATTTTTTATCAGTATCATCAATGGATTTAGTATTAATGATAAGGTATCTATAAAATTTTTCATCAAAACTATTTGCATTACCCACCCAATAAGATCTGATTTTATGAAAATATATAAGGTAGGATAATTCTTCTCTAGTTTGAATTATTGTAAAATATCTATTGCTAAATGTTATTGAAGCATCATTTAGCGTCAGTGTATTTTTTACATTAAATTTCTGGTGAGTATAATTTTGAGTTATTGTAATTTCATCTTGTGAGTACAATATTGATATACTTAATAAGAATGAAAAGAATAATAATATTTTTAACTTCATTGAGTATTGTTGTTTGATAAATAAAAAGCCAAAGATATTAAACTATTCGAAAGTAAAAGTAATCCATGCCATTCTACTACTTAGTTTTTCCATATTTGTAGTATAGATTGTTTCCTCTTTGTCAAGCACGTTTATTAATCCGTATGCGAATTGTAATTCAACACCAAATTTAAAGTAAGCAAGGTAAAAATCGAAGCCTACTCCAGTAGTAATCATTAAATCATTAGGATTAAGCTTTAATACGATTTCGTCACTACTACCTTTTTTCTTTTTTTGAGAAGCTAAGTCAATACTGTATCTAATACCTCCTAGAACATAAGTTCTCATATTGTTGAGGTTTTTTTGAAATCTTTTAGATTTATATTTTACAGATATGGGGATATCAAGAAAAGTGCTTTCTACCGATTTTGTAAATAGCTCTTCTTTTGTAGGACTAGTTCTAATAACATATTCAATATTCCGTTGACCAAATGAAAGAGTGGGAACAAAACGTAAATCCCAATAAGTCCCTATACGTTTATTAGCAACAATACCAATATTAAAACCTTGACTAAGTTTGGGTTGAATGATTAATACTGTTGAATCATAATCAACTTTGTCAACAGGATATACGTTGAAATTCATAGTGTTTACTCCTAATGTGAAACCAAAGTGCCAATTTTTATAGTCATAATTAGGTAAATTTTTAGGCATATATTGACCATAAAGCTTAGTTAAGCTTACACTTGCTATAAATAGTAATATGATTGATTTCTTAATGTTCATTTTATGCTCGTATAAACGATACTAAAATACTTTTATTTCACTTTAAACAATAAACTTTAGCCTTGGCTCGATTCAAATTGAGTTATCTTTCCTCTCTACTTTTTCTCTTAAATCTTAAATCCCTCTCATAACTCAATTATTATACAATCGGTCAAGAATGATCGACCTACGTCCTATTCTCCTTTTCTCCCAGTATATATACTTGAAATCCCCGAACTCAACGCTCTCCATTTAGTGTCTTTAAATCCAACGTTGCTCATAATATTTGTAAAATCATCATAAGCAGGGAATCTTTTAACCGATTCAGGTAAATAGGTATAGGCACTTGCATCGTTAGAAATAATTCGTCCAAAAGTTGGCAAAATATTATTAGAATAGAAACTATATAATTGTTTCATTGGGAAACTCTTAGGATGCGAAAATTCAAGAATAATAAGAACACCATCTTTTTTAAGTACTCTCTTTATCTCAGAAAGCCCTTTTTCTAGATTCTCAAAATTTCTTACACCAAATGCTACCATTGCTAAGTCAAAGCTGTTATCTTCTAAAGGTAAATCTTCAGAATCAGCAACTCTCATTTCAATTAAATTGTTTAATTTCTTTTTTTTGACTTTTTCAATTCCAATATTAAGCATTTCTTCGGAAATGTCAATTCCTACTATCTTTTGAGGTTTTACCTTACTAGAAAGAATTGCTAAATCACCTGTTCCTGTTGCAATGTCTAAAATTGTTTTAGGATTATGCTTCTTAATTATTTTTAACACCTCATTTCGCCAATAATAATCAATTCCAAAAGATAGAAAATGATTTAAGAAATCGTAACGCTTAGCAATGCCGTTAAACATATTGCGTACTTTTTCTTTCTTATTATCGCCTTTAAGGTTGTTTAAATGGTCTTGCTTATCTGTCATGCTGTATGTTATGAGAAAAAATTAGAGCACAAAGATAGTGCTTTTGTGTAGAGCTTTTATTGCTAATTATTCAAAGCGGCGCTTTCTGAATTTATGCCTTATCTCATTGGACTTTCTTGTTGTAGATACACTGAAATCTAAAAAAAGATATTGGATGCTTAATAGAAACATTATGCTAATCCAGATAAGGTCAACTAGATTAAAAACTAATGATATTTGGTCAACAAATAGGAAAAGACTTTCCATATTGAAACTATAAAAATAGAAAGCAATTAGTTCAAATGATAAATTTGCCTTATCAATATAAGCACTTAAATACCAGTCGTATAAATGTTCAAACATTAAATATTTTCCAAGCATAAAGGCAAATGCAGTAAATACAATGGAAAAGAAAACTTTATTTGCTTGACCTTTTTCTTCCATAAATAAATAAGCTAATAAACCGTTAATAAGACCAAATACTATTACTGCAAACGCAAGACTATTGCCACTAATTATTTCAAAATAAAACCATAATACCGCCAAAAATACAGAAACTGTTGATGAAATAAGTAAGTATTGCCAGTTTGTAACACCAAATCTTTGAAGTGTGTTTCTTAGTCTATTTAAGGATTTAATCATTCTAATTAATTAGTATTTTCTTGTAAAGGCTATATATCTAGCATTATAGTTGGTTCTTTATCTGTATATTTGAATGAAAGATGAAAAACAAATTCTTTACTTATTTCTTCAAATTCTTCTTCGCTTAATTTATCAATACTCTTACCATAAGCAAATTTTGAGTATTCTCTTACAGACTCAATGAAGCCTTTTACTACATTGTAAACGTAGATATTCAAATTTTCTAGCTTGTCAGCTTTTTTAGTACATAACCAAACTCCATTGCCTAATCCTCCTACTGCATAATTTGGGTCTTCTCCATAACTCAGAAATTGTTTCCTAACAAAAGAAGGAATGCTATCTACTTCTGTAAAATAGTTTTCTATTGTAGTATTATGACCGTCTTTTACAATCTCAAGTATCATTGTATCATCAAATTTAATCACTTGATCTTGACATGGATTTGGTTCAACTCCAATTTTTAAAGTATTTCTATTAGGAGAGCTTACCAACTTCTTTTGTTTCATGTCGAGGTAAGTGTATGGCCACTTTTCTTCCTTATTTATACAATATGTACTGTCAAAATATAGAAGTAAATCGTTGAGATTATCTAATTTGTCTATCGGAATAGGAAGAATTTGATAAGCTTGAAAAAATAAACTTTGCTCTCTTTCTGTCATGTTCACCGAGTGACTACATGATGATAATATAAGCGAACTTAATATGCTCAGAATAAATAAGTATACAATGTTTTTCATTACAACTTTTGTATTTCAATAGGAATCTTAACTAAGTACTTTTTTAGCCTCTTGAAGCAATTTATCTTTATCAATTGGAGATACTCCAACAATTTCACATACCAAACCGCCAGCAATATTAGATAGTTTAGCAGCCTCTACAGCGCTTAGTCCACTAGTCAAACCAAGAGTTAAAGCAGAAATAACAGTATCTCCAGCCCCGGAAACATCAGCAATGCTTCGTACAATTGCAGGAATATGAGTTTGAAGATTCTTTTGACAAATCAGCACCCCATTTTCAGATAAAGTTACCATTAAAATCTCTAAATTATTCTTTTGGAGCAATTCCATAGCAGCATCTCTAATTGAGTGTATATCTTTGCTCTCAAGTTCAAGACTAAGTCCATCTTTTAGCTCTTTTAAATTTGGTTTTAGAAGAGTTAAATTTGTATATAGATCGAAATTTCTCTTTTTAGGGTCAACGGTAATTATTATATTATTTTTTTTGGCGAGTTTAGTAACAGAGCTAATCAAGTTTGGAGAAATACTTCCCTTATCGTAATCTTCAAATATTATGGCATCGATGCCTTTGTCGGTAATAATACTTTTAATTTTTGATAATAGGGCTTTCTCTTCAGTTCTATTTATGTAGTTCGTAGTTTCTTCATCAACTCTAAGCATTTGTACATTATTACCAATTACTCTAAACTTGGTGGTAGTAGGCCTATTTTTGCTTCTTACAATACCTAGGTTACTCATTTTTCTTTTTTTCAAAAGGCTAATAAATTCATCACCTCGGCTATCGCTTCCAATAACAGAACATAGATAAGGAGTCGCACCTAAAGCGCTTATATTTAATGCAACATTTG
>QMPB01000117.1 GCA_003648395.1 Bacteroidota bacterium | reverse complement strand
TATATATATACAAAAACAGCCAGCTTAAAATAATTTAAGCTGGCCTTTGCGAAAAATTAATAACCTAAACTATGTTATCATAAATGACAACAATAATAAATCGCAAATAATTAAATAGTCTTTTCATAACGGTCTATTTCTTTCAATCGCAATTTAGGATATTATTCAATATTATTTCTTAAACGACTCTCCTTTAGCATCCCACTCATTATAGGCACCATCATACACTTTAACATTTGCATAACCTAGACTCTTTAATGCAACAAATACTATTCCCGAACGAACAGAAGTACCGCAATACAGGACTATAGTCTTACCCTTAGTAGCACCAACACTTGAGAAAGTAGATTGTAATTCAGAACTTGATAATAAAGCACCACTTTTAGTTTCTAGTTTCTTCCATTCTATATTTTTTGCTCCTGGAATATGACCTTTACTAACAGGTTTAGCAATTGTGCCATTATATTCTGTAATATGTCTTACATCTAACAATACAACATTTGCATTAGTTAGGTTTGCCTTAACATAACTATAATCAGCAGCAATACTTTTATTTACTGTTGGGCTAAATGTAGCTGGAGCAATTTTAGTTTTTGCTTTTGTAATCATAATACGTGCTGAACGCCAAGCTCCCATATCTTTATGAAGTATTTTTACATTTGGAGCTCCTATATATTTTAGAATCCAATAAATCCTAGCAGCATATTTATTTGTTCCATCATCATAAATTAGTATTTCCTTTTTTTCGGAAACACCTTTTGAACCAAAATATTTAGCCAAATCACTAGGGGATTTAATAAGTCCTTCTACAACTCCTGCTTTATATAGGTCGTGATGATCAATAAAGACAGCATTCTTAATATGAGATAGCTTATAATTTTTTGCTGATTGTGCAGATATTATTATTGAATTCGTGCTTTTTGATGCTTTAGCAAAGTCTTTTGCAGAGATAAAATCTCCTTGAGCTATAGCTGATGTAGCAATAAGAATAAATGCTACAAATATTGATGTGAATTTTATAAAGTTTTTCATGTTTTTTTTATTTAGTATATTTTTTAATTGAATTTTGCTTGTAATTGAATTACTATATAGTTTTTCTTATAATTACTATCTGAATTCAAGAATGTATTATGAGTAAGATTATCCTTAGGTATAACATAATTGCATTGCATGCGTACCCAATCATTAAAGTAATAATTAAAACCTATAATAGCTTCATCTTGAGTTTGCGCTGGAATACTAGCAACATCCGATGTAACATTAAAATACTGATACTTTAATATTGGGGCAAATCCATTATCAAATTTATACATAATTGCTGTCCAAAAACCATCTTTAGTAAAATCTCCTTTTTGGATTGTTGGAGCAGAACCACATCCGCCACCTACAAGAGAAGATCCTCTATCAAAGCCACTAATATATTCACCTTGAAATAATATTTTACCTTTCTCAACACTAATATCAACTCCCCAACGGCGGCGCAAATCATCTGGCTCAGTAGCTTGAATTGGCTTTTGTTTTCCCCATCTATAACTAGCTCCGATCTTAACATCTTCTATTGGCTGAAGAACTACTCTTGCAGTAATATCTTTATCCATATTACCATCATACTTATTCATTCCCTGACCATTAGTAATGGCAAGTCTATAAGTAATAATATTTTCGTGTTCAAGTCCAAAGAATTTTTTATCACCTGTACCTCCTAGCAATAGAACTCCTATATCGCGAAATGGGCTAGATAACTCATTTACAACGCGAGAACGTCCAATTGTATAAAGTCCGCTACAAGCAGTTGTTAATTCTAAACCAAATTGAGATTTAAACTGTCCCATTGATACCATAAAATATGGTGCAAATCTTTTATAAGTAACAAATGCATCAAGAATATAAGGGCCGCCTAATGAAGGACTAAATTCGGCCATAAAATAATAAGAAAAGTCGTAAGGAATTTCTCCTGTTGCCCCTAATCTGGCGCGTCGTAAATAGAATGAGCTTGGTTGTTCTAGTCCATTAATTGCATCAACCTGAACACTATCTCCAAGCATTTGATATTGATATTCACTTTGTACAAAACCTATAACTTTGATGCCATCTTCGCCTCCCGAATCAGAGCAGCCTTGAGCCATTGATTGTAAAGGCAGTACAAAAACTGCCAATAATATAAATATTAGATACTTTTTCATAATTTTTGATTTATCGTTTAGGTTATTATTCACTTGCAATAGTTAATCTCGTTGTAATTACTACAACTAATAAATAATACGGATATTAGATTTAAAAAAGGAGTAGCTTTAACACTACTCCTAATATTTTATGTTTACTTTGAAATTAAAGGTAAGTCAGAAGCACCACTTGCAGCAGTCCATTTATGAGAGTTCAATACGGTATGCACCAGGCCATTAGCACCAAACTTTAGAGTAAAAGCATTATATCCTACAATTCTCATATAAGCAGTTACTAGAGCTGATGTTTGACCAGTCCAGCAATAAGTTACAGCCTTAGCTGCAGGATTATAGTTTTTATACTCATCACCTGCAAGTGTTAAAGGCTTAACTCTTACAGCTGTTTTTATATTACCATATTCCTCTACATCTTCTGCCATCCAGAAATTGTTTATATAATAATCTGAAGGCTTGTCTAATACAGATGCATTTGTAACTGCAGCAGCACCAAAACCATCGTCCAGTAATTTAGTAACTTGTTCTTTTAAAATACTAGGGCCATCAGTAGCAGATGTATTAAGTACAGGGTCACCATAATTAGTAATTGTACCTAAATCACCAGGTGCAGCAGCCCAATTAGAACTATTAGTACCAGCATCACCAACATTATCCGTCCACTTATCAGTACCATTAGTACCACTCCAACCACTCATACCCCACTTAATAGCTTTTGCCGTTGGAAATCCACTTAAACGTAGAGCTGTTACAGCATAACAAGCAGTTTGACCAGTATAACACAATACAGCAATATTATCATGACCATCAGCTGTAGTTAGAATATCAGCTAAAGTAGAATTAACAGAGTTCTCAATGTGGCTTGTTGTAAAGTGAACCGATTCTCTAATATCAATAATATAGAAATCATTATTAGGATCGGCATCAGTATTAATAGTATATACATTAGATGCTGTTGTAATAAACGATGTTGCACCACTTCCTAAAACATCGCTCAAATCCATTGAGTTTCCAGTTAAATAAGTTTTTAGTGTTGCAAAGTTTTCATTCTCTTCCACTGGATCAGGCTCAACATCATCCTTTTTACAGCTTGTTGTAAATAATGCGCCAAATAGTACTACAGCGAATAAAATTTTAAGTAAGTTTTTCATAATAATTTAATTTAGGTTATTTGTTTGATATTCATTGTTATTTATTTCACAACAAAAGTAATATCGTTATTTAGATAACAACAAAAAATACTATGAAAAACTACGGTTCTGTTATTGCTATAACACCCGATTCTCTTATGAGAAATATCATATTTAATTATTCTAAACTAGATATATAGTTATTATAATATTTGATTATCAAGTAATTGAACTATTACTTAAAAGGTTTTGGGTTAGATTGGATATTTAGGATAAGAGAAGTTTCAATTTCATGTTTTCCATTAATTTGGATATATTCAATTTTATTTCTAACATAAACATCTGTAATAATTCCGAGAATCTCGAGTGCTGAATCATCATCCATTTTATAAGTTATTTTAACTGGCGTTTTGCGCATACTAAGAAGCTCTACTTGGTCGTATAAGCCACAAGCTAATCTAAAATTATAATTTTTCATATTATTATATCCTATTAAAATAATTACTATTACATTTTACTTGCATCGTCCATATAATTAACTAAAAATACAAGTGTATATTCGATAAACAGTAATAGAATGCAAAAGTCGTATATTTTTTACTGTCTTATACTAATTTTACAATAGATAAATAACTATTTTTGGCATCTAAACTACAAACAAATGAAAATAATAATATATATATTTATAAGTCTGCTAATTCCTTTAACAGTCGTATCCCAAAAACATATTACTAAATTAGATGCTATTGGTGATACCATAAACAAACTTAGTATTAAAGGGCAAAAAACAGGAATTTGGCATGAGTCTAAAGGAGTAGAATTAGAAATTGGTAACTATAGTTTTGGCAAAAAAGATGGTGCATGGGTAAAGTATAATATTGAAGGGCGAATATCCGTAATTCAAGAATATAGTGATGGTAAACTTAATGGTATAACTACAGTATTTGATCAATTTGGAATGTTTAGAAATGAGTTCCATTTTAAAGACAATAAATTAAATGGAGTAAATACATACTACGATAGAAATTCTAAAGTAGAGTATAAAAGGCATTATAAGAATGGGTTATTACATGGTGAGAATACAAGTTATTATGCTAATGGTAATAAAAAAGAACATCATTATTATGTGAATGGTAAAAAAGATAGTATTTCAACTTTCTATAGCGAAGAAGGAATACCACTAGTTATTCTAAACTATAAGAATACTTTATTAAATGGAAGTTACACTACATACTATCCATCGGGAGTATTGAAAAGCGAAAAAGTTTATATCGACAATTTGGCTCAAGGCAAGTATTATGAATACTATAACACTTCTAGACTAAAAACAGAAGGGGCATTAAAAGATGATAAGAAGGTAGGGAAATGGACTTATTATAATGAAGATAAAAGCAAATACAAAACTGAAACTTACAAAAAAGGCGTGTTGATAAAAACAAGATCACATTAATAAAAATCATAATTCAACATAGCATATAAAACAAAAACGCCATTTCAATTAAATTTGAAATGGCGTTTTTAATATATCAATTAAGAAGTACTATTTCTTCTTTTTCTTAGCAGTTTTTGCAATAAGGCGAGCCTCATCATCCTTCTTCAAGGTTTCGTATGTTATAGGACTTGCAACAAATACTGATGAATAAGTACCTACAATAACACCCATTAATAACGCAAAAGCAAAGCCTCTAATTACTTCTCCACCAAAGATAAAGATAGTAAGCAATACAACGATTGTTGTACCAGAAGTATTTACTGTACGAGAAAGAGTGCTATTAAGTGCAGCATTCATATTCTCTTTAATAGAACGTTTTGGGAAAATATGCGTCATTTCACGAATACGGTCAAATATTATTACCGAGTCATTGATAGAATAACCAATAATAGTAAGAATCGCTGCAATAAATGCTTGATCAACTTCCATATCGAAAGGAAGCAATCCTGAGAATATTGAATAGATTGATACAACAATTAAAGTATCGTGAACAAGAGCTGCAAGACCACCTAAACCATATTGCCACTTACGAAAACGTACTGCAATATATAAGAAAATCGCAATTAGAGCAAAGAATAATGCTCCATAAGCTTCATAAACAAGGTCATCAGAGATTGTAGGATCTACTTTCTGAGAGCTCATTAAACCAACAGTCTTAAACTCATCAGAAGAAGAAAATTCTTCATAAGATATTTGTTTCTTAAAATGATTTTTCAAGCCTTCGAATACAGCACGGTCAACTATTGAGTCAGTAGTTATATCCTTAGACTCTATAAGATACTTTGTTGTAATCTTAACCTGAGAAACAGGACCGAAAGTCTTAACTTCAGGACGAATTTCTTTCCCGTTAGCATCAATAAACTTAGTCTTAAGATCATTTGCTACATCAACACTATTCACAGCATTATCAAAACGAACAACATAAGTACGACCTCCTGAGAAATCAACACCATAATTTAGACCTTTGAAAGCAAGACTTGCAATACCTAATACGATAATAATACCTGATATAATATAAGCTTTCTTACGGAAACCAATAAAGTCGAAGCTAGAATTTGCCAAGAAATTAGCAGTCATGCTATTTGAGAAAGAAATCTCTTTATTTCTATCAAGCATCCAACCAAAGGCCAAACGTGAGATGAAAATTGCTGAGAATAATGAAGTAATAATACCTATAATTAAAGTAGTTGCAAAACCCTGTACTGGACCTGATCCAAATACAAATAATACAATACCTGTAATTAATGTAGTAACATTACCATCAATAATTGCTGAATAAGCATTTTTATAACCATCACTAATTGCTAGGCGAATACCTTTTCCTGATCTAATCTCTTCCTTAATACGTTCAAATATAATTACGTTAGCATCCACTGCCATACCAAGTGTAAGCACAATACCTGCAATACCAGGCAAAGTAAGAACTGCTTGAAGTGAAGCAAGAACACCAAATAAGAAGAACATATTTGCTACAAGTGCAAGGTCGGCAATTAAACCTGCCTTACTATAAAAGAATATCATATAAAGTAATACCAAAACAAAAGCTCCAATAAATGACCATAAACCATGAGTTACAGCTTCTTTACCAAGTGAAGGGCCTACAATAGCCTCTTCAATAATGTGAGCTGGAACTGGAAGTTTACCACTCTTTAGAACGTTTGCAAGGTCACTAGCCTCTTCAATAGTGAAGTTACCAGTAATTTGCGAACGACCACCAGCAATCTCAGATTGAACTGTTGGAGCAGAGTAAACATAATTATCAAGAACAATAGCAATTGATTTCTTAAGATTATCGTGAGTAAGGTTTTTCCAAATATGAGCTCCTTCAGAGTTCATTTGCATATTAACCTCCACAACACCTGTCTGAGAATAATCATGACGAGCGTCAGTAATAACCTCTCCATCAAGAGGAGGTTCACCATCGCGAGATTTTACGTGAAGAATAAATAACTCAAGAGCATTAATCTGCATTCCTGTGCTAGTCTTCATATATTTTGGAGGTTTAACACCCCAAAGTAATTTCATATCACGAGGGAAAAGACCTTTTACTTGAGCAAGCTTAAACATGGTATTTACACGAGCAGTATCGCGCACCATAGCAGTACCCATTACAGCACCATTACCTGGATACCATTGTCCATCACCACTTTGACTAAAGTTAGGTCGTAGATACTTGAATAAGCTTACACCACCAGCATCTTCTGACACCAATGCTTCATCACTATCTTGAGCATCTATATTAAGTTCTGAATCAGTGTTTACTGCTAAATCTGTAGAATCAGATTCTTCAGTAGCAACAGCACTTTCTTCAGTACTAACTTCTTGGTTTTCAACTTTCTCTTCAGTAGCTTTGTCGACACTAGCATAATACCTCGCGGTAACATTATTAGCCTCAGTTAAAGCATTAAAGATTTTAGGATTATTAAAGTTGTAAGTTTCCCAGAACTCCAAACGAGCAGTTGACTGAAGAATCTTACGAACACGACGAGGGTCTTTCACTCCTGGAAGCTCCACAAGGATACGTCCATTTTGCATCTTTTGGATACGAGGTTGTGCAACACCAAACTGGTCAATACGTTTGCTCAAAATGTCAAAAGTATTACCAATAGCTGCAGTAGCCTGATCATGAAGAACCTTCATAACCTCATCATCCGTAGAGACAGACGTAACTAAGTCCTTAAGCTCTACAGTAGCGAAGATAGACGCCAAGTTTAAACCTGGATTATCTTGCTGCCATGCCTTATAGAAAAGTGTGATGAAATCGTCTTGCGAATTTTGTTGTGCTTTTAAAGCATCCGAAATTGCTGTTGTAAAATGTGGATCGTTTTTGTTGCTTCCAGCCATAGCCACCACAACATCTTGTACCGAAACCTCAAGGGTTACATTCATTCCCCCTTTTAGGTCTAGACCTAGGTTAATCTCTCTCTCTTTACACTCTTTATACGTATATCCAAAAAAGCCGAAGCTATAAACCTCTTCGTTGGCCATTGAATCTAAATAATAAGTTTCTGAAGTTTTCTTCAGTGAGTCAATAAAGTAATTCTCTGATCTCCCTGTACGTTCTGCAATAGCTTTTGCTTCATTTAAAACAACTGGGCTGTTTGAATATTCAACAGCTTTCTTCTGTTCTCTAGAAGTAAAATAACTAAATGATAACTGATACAAAGATACCAAAGCAAACAAGATTGCTAATAGTCTAATAGCGCCTTTATTTTGCATAGGATAAAATTTAATTTACTTATATTATTGTACTTAAAAATAAAGGCGCAAAGTTAGAATAACCTATCCAATAATACAAGGTGTATTATAAAAGAAAAAAGAGGCTGCAATTACTTGTTTTTAAAGTAATAAGATACATTATTAGTGTATTAGCTTTTTACTATAGCTTAAATAGTGTTAATATTTCGGCGTATTTTAGCCTTAGGCCTAGGCTTAGTTTAAGCTCTGTAAACTTAAACTATCTCAATAAAATATTTATAATTTATATTAGCCATTTTGATATTAAATTAGTATACATTGAATTACTAATTCAGCTATATTTTTCTTGTCGAAATCACTTGTGGAAAAGTTCAATAATACAACGAATTTATTACCTACTTTAGCATTATGAATAGTATTATAGAAAATAATTTGTCTTTTAGTGATTTATCATAAGATCAAAAGCAAGTTAAATATTTGACATTCAAATATTTTAATTTATATAATTTTGACAATATTTTTACCTTTATAAAAGTAAATCCACATTGAAATATTTTATTTTTTATTGTACATTTGCCACTATTAATAAATCAAATATAAAAGAAGCACAAATATGAAACTAATAAAGAATTCTTTAGCTATAATATTTCTATTTATAAGTACATTTAGTTTTGCTCAGGTAGGACAAGTAACATTTAAGGAAACTACTCACGATTTTGGGAAAATAAAAGAAGAGCTTAAAAAAGTTAGCTATGATTTTGAATTTACTAATACTGGTAAAGGCGATTTAAAAATACTAAAAGTGAAAACGAGCTGTGGATGTACCGCTTCTCAATACACAAAAACACCAATTAAGCCCGGCAAATCAGGCAATATAAAAGTAACATATACTACTACTAACCGCCCTTCTACTTTCAGAAAATCCATAACCGTAACTGTAAACAATCCTGATCAACCACATACCGTACTTTTTATTAAGGGCTTTGTAATTCCTAAAGAAAAAGGTATTACAGGTATATATCCTACTGCTATTGGTAATCTAAAATTAGTATCTAATCATTTGGCTTTTAACAAAATGCTAACATCGGAAACACGTACCGATAGCATGAAAATATATAATGCATGGGGACATCCAATGGAAATTTCTTTCGAGCAAATCCCTCCACATCTTAAAGTTAAGTGCTCTACTTCTAAGCTAGATGAAAATGAATCAGCATACATAATTGTAACTTATGATGCAAGCAAGAAGAATGATTATGGTTTAGTTTATGACAGAATTGCAATTCGCACTAATGACAATACTCAACCCATGAAAATTCTAAATGTTAGTGCAAGAATTTCCCAAGATTTTTCAGGAATGAGTGAACGCGAACTGAAAAAGGCCCCTAAAATAAGCTTCTTAAATACTACCTACGATTTTGGAACAGTAAAGCCAGGTACCGTTGTTAAATATAGTTTTGATTTTACTAACGAAGGTAAAAAAACACTCAATATATTAAAAGTAAAAACTAGCTGTGGCTGTACAACTACTAAGCTTGATGTAAAAACTTATAAAAAAGGTGCCGCAGGAAAAATTGATGCTATTTTTAATACTAGAGGTAGAAAAGGTCGTCAGCACAAAACAATTACTATTATAACAAACGACCCTAAAAACCCACAAATAACTCTTACTGTAAAGGGTGAGTTGAAGTAAATAGGAATGGGGAATTGAGAATGAAGAATTGAGAATGAAGAATTAGGAATGAAGAATAGGGAATTGAGAATGAAGAATTAGGAATGAGGAATTAAGAATAGGAAATTGAGAATGAAGAATTAGGAATTAATAATTCGTCAGTCCCTGATAGATATCGGGAGAGTGATTTTCTGTCAGACTG
>QMPB01000116.1 GCA_003648395.1 Bacteroidota bacterium | reverse complement strand
TTTTATATGATTAACAACTTTATAAAAAGTTTTCATATCTTCTTTGGTAAGTCCTTCTTTAAGTTCTGTTCTTAATTCTATGTCTATTTCAAGAAACTTTTCAATAACTTGCTTACCTTTTTTTGTAACCATAAGATATTTTTTTCTACGGTCTTTTGAGTCAATAGCTCGTCTTACTAGTTCTTTTTTTTCAAGAATATCAATTATTCGCAGTATAGCTGACTTATCCTTACCCATTGCATCAGCCATTTCTTTCAGAATAACATCTGAATCTCTCTTACTTAAGATATGTAAAACAGCGTGTTGCTCAATGGACAGAATAACCTCAGCTTGCTCAATATCACGTTTTTTTAGCACTCTGAGCATCTCATGCATCATTTGTCCAACGACCATTCCTAAAGGTAAATTATCTTGTTCCATAGTTTCATATATTTATTCGGGGGCAAATGTAATATATTTTAGTTGATATATGCAACTAATATTTCTTAAAAACTATTATTAAAGTTTTTTTAACATTTTTTTGCAAATTTCCCTATGAGTGTCCGTTAATAAGATAATGGCAAATGACCATGAAGTAAAAGTTAATTTTACTGATAATGAAAAGTCTTATTTAATGTGTTCTACATTATAAGCAGTATTATGGTCATTGGTTGTTGCTTTTGGAATAGCTTTAATAATTATTTTTTATCTCAATTATTATGGATGTACCTTTTCCTAAGCTAGATTCGTAATGATATATACCTCCAATATTATCTACTCTCATTTTAAGATTTTTGAGACCAATTCCTTTTGATTTTAGTTTCTTCATATCAAATCCAACACCATAGTCTTCCACAAAAATATTAAGACCCTCATTGTCTGATATCAATTGCACAAATATTTCCTTGCTTTTAGAGTGCTTAATGGCATTAGTAACAAGTTCTTGTATTATTCTGAATAATTCAATCTCAGTTTCTGAGGTTAGTTTTGTCTTTGGACCAGCTTTAATGAGTTTTATTTGAATTTTACCAGCCGCATTTATAGTATCTCTAAGATTCTCTACAGCTGCAACTAACCCAAATTGAGTAAGTATACCCTTAGATAGGTTATGGGATATCGATCTTACTTCTTGCACCGAGTTATCTAATAAATCTAGAGCAAAACTAAAACTTTCTTTTTCTTCATTGTCATTGGAATATGCGGCTTCAATACTACTAAAATGGAGCTTTACAGTTGACAACAAACTACCTAATCTATCATGTAATTCAGTTGCGATTCTAGAACGCTCCTTCTCCTGGCCTTCCATAAACGAATTAATAGAATTTACTTCACTGTTTTTAACTAAGTCAATTATTTTCTGCTTATTAATTTGGTCTTTTCTAATCATAAGCTCTTTACTCGACTTGGTTTTTAGTTTAAAATATCTTTGAACAGCAAAAATAATGATGAACAATAAAACTGCCAGAATTATTAATGATATATTAATGTATCTCTGTCGTTTATTCTCAATAATTTGCTTCTCTTTTTCAAGCTGTTGTAGTTGTGCTTCTTTTTGTAAATCTACTATTTCTCTATCTTTCTTTTCTGCTTCATACTTCTCCTTATACTCACTTATCTTTTTAGTAACTTCTATAGAGTTTATAGAGTCTTTATATAAATTGTATAGTTGGTTATATTGAAAAGCTTGCTTATAATTATTAGTGTTTTCTGCTATAACAGATAGTCCTAAGTATATTTCCTTAGTTGTTTCTGCCATATTGTTTTCTTTAGTAAATTCAAGAGCTTTATGTAATATTTTTTTTGCTTTTGAATACTTTTTCATATCAATATATGTGATTCCAATATTAGTTTTAGTATTTACTTCACCAATTTTATATCCAATTTTCTTTCTAAGTAAAAGTGATTTATTAAAATATGTAAGAGCAGAATCATATTGATGTTTTTTCTTGAAAATAAGACCAATATTGGAGTAGAGGCCAGAAATAGTGTACTCATATTTCTTCTTATGATTTACAATTGATAATGATTTGTTGAAGTAGAATAATGCAGAATCTAATTCGTTTTTATTTAAGAATAATGTTCCTATATTGGTATATGCAATATGAGGAGGTTTTTTAGTATTACCTTTTAAGTAATAATCTATGGATTTTTTATACTCAATGTAAGCATTATCATAATCGTTATTAAGATTATAGATATTGCCAATATTTAGATGAATATTCGATTGACCTATATAACTTTTAGTTTTATCGTAATACTTTAATGCTTCATACATATTATCTAAGGCATCTTCATATTTACCCTGTCTTAAAAGCTGTTTTCCTTTTTTTGAAAAACAATATCCTAATCTTTTATTACAGAAGTCTATAGGCTTTGTTCCTTCTTTTAAAAGTAGAAAATACGATTCTATAGATTTATTTATATAATATAAAGAAGAGTCGTATTCAAAGGTTTTGTCATAATTAATGGAGGCCGTTACATACATATAAGCAAAATCATTAGTTGCATGAATTCTTTCTCCAATTTTTGCCGCTATTAAGCAATACTTAGTAGATTTCTTATACTGTTTTAATATTTGATAAGCAAATGCTCTATACCCATATAAATACATTAGATTTGTATCATTAGGATATAATTTGTAATAATAATCTGCAGAATCTAAATATTCTAACCTTTTTAGTGGGTCTTTTTCAGTTTTCCCCAAATAAAAATAAGCATCTATTTTTTGTTTATTATTACCATTTATAGTGATTTCCAGCAAACTATCCTTTTTAGAGTTTGAATATGATGTTAGGAAGAGAGTTGTAAGAAAAATAATAATAAGACTTGACTTATAAAACTGTATCATAAGATTTTATTTATTCTGAAGTATTAATTTTTTGAGATTGCTAAGTTATGAATTTTATTGAATGACTTTTGAGTTATCCTGTAGATTGATAAAAACAAAAAAACCACAAAAAATTAATTAAGTGGTTTAATAATATCTCTGTAATAGATGTCTTATTTTTTAACTCTTTCAGAATATTGATGAGTTCTAGTATCTACTTTAATTATTTCATTATTATTGATAAATAATGGAACTTTAACAGTTGCACCAGTTTCTACGGTAGCATCCTTAAAAGTATTAGTAGCGGTATTTCCTCTCTCTCCTGGCTCGGTGTATGTAATTTCTAATTCTACAAAAGGAGGAAGTTCGCAATAAAGAGCAGTTTCTGTTTCAGCATGAAATACAATTTCCACATTCTGACCTTCCTTCATTAAATCTGGAGCATTAATTATATCACCATCAATAAATGTTTGCTCATAAGTTTGGTTATTCATAAAGTGGAACATGTCACCATCATTGTATAAATACTGATATTGACGACGTTCAACTCTTTGAATATCAATTTTAACTCCAGCAGTAAATGTATTAGGAATTACCTTTCCTGTTTTTACATTTTTTAATTTTGTTCTTACAAAAGCTGGCCCTTTACCTGGTTTAACGTGCTGAAATTCAACAATTGAGTATAAACCCCCATTAAAATTCATTACAAGTCCGTTTTTGAAATCACTAGTACTAGCCATAATATTTTGTATATAATTAATTTAATATTTTAAAGAGGTGCAAATGTACAAATTAATCTAATTAGTCTTTGGTGCTTTCTTAGCTGTTTGCTAGCAGATGGGGCAAAAAACACAAAATGGGTTGTTTTTTTGCAAACACTTAGTATTAACGACAAGGCAAACGTATCTTAATAATATCAAATAATTTCACTTGAAATCTTAAATACTAATAATAACATATTATGAATTTGCCAATTATATACAATTAATGTCATCGAATTAATCGAATTTAACTAATTATTATCCGCTCGCGGATAATATATTCGTGTAATTCGTGAGATTAGATGATATCATTTTTAATATAAGCATTTGCTATTAGTAATAGTTCCCCGATGTATTGGGACAGGCTGGTTATGATTTCATAAATTATTGATATGTAAGCAATTACAAGTAGTAGTCGAATTTATATAAATCATTGTAAACCAGCCCGTTGCGACTTTGTAAGAAACAAAAAGTCAACGGAGTATTGATTAGCATAATGCTAAATAATCATTATTAATAAATGAAATTAATTTAGATGTTTGCCCTAGTATATTAATGAAAGTTTTTTTGCTTGTTCAACTAAATAAAATGTTTGTTATTCTATGCAATCTCTCCTTCAATTTTTCTGTGTTTATATAACCAATAAAAAATTGCACTAAAAATTAATGTTGCAATTATTATTAATCCAGATTCATCAACATTACCAACATCATCTGGGTTAATATCGCTATGTGATTTGTGAACCCAATAATATACGCTAACAGTTGATGCATTATTAATAAAATGAAACCAAATCGGAGCCCAAAGACTCTTTGTCCAGTAATAAGTATAACCTAATATAATACCCAACAAAAAACGTGGTAAGAAACCGAAAAACTGCATATGTATTGCACTGAACAAAAAAGCTGTAATGATAATAACAATATGAATATTACTAATAGACTTACTAAACCAGCGCATTAATAAACCTCTAAATACTAATTCTTCACCAATGGCAGGGATTATTGCCATCATGAGTATGTTAAAGCTATAACTAGAAAATGATTCTACATTTAGAAACTTGGTAGTTATTATCCCTGCAATATCTTCTTTTTCTCTCATCCAATTTTCAATTCCACTCAATGCATCTGGGAGCACCATTTGTTGGTTAAACACTATAGTTACTTGAATAATAGGAAGAGTAAAAATAAATAATACTATTAGGGCAAAGAATATACTAATATCTGGCAATGTGTTCAGACATAGGTAATTAGGTTTAGTTTTTTTTATTATTAGGTATAAAGATAAAGGAGGTATAATAAACATTGCAAGTTGATTCATTACTTGAAACATTTTTAGAATATTTATCTGGTTCTGATTATCAAGAGAACCGCTTAGTGCCGCAGTAACATCTACTTCTCCCCAAACGCCAATTCCAATAATATAGCCTAAACCCATCAGTATTAATGATGAGAATAATAGGATTACTCCAAACCACATTAATTGTAAATAATTCTTTTCTATTAGATTTTTAAACATCCTTATTTAAGTTATATATTTATCCTTATTTTCGCCGTTCTTATTGCTATTGATATTAGAAAATAGTAAGATTAAATAAGACAGCAAATTTAGTTTATTTATTAATAAAGCAATAGAGAGAATATAAATAATAAACGAGAGTATTTAATAAGTAGAAAGTAATCAATTTTGAAAATAGGATCAATAAATTTTGAGGGAACTCCTTTGTTTTTAGCACCAATGGAGGATATAACAGACCCTTCATTTCGTGCAGTGTGTAAGCCCTTTGGAGTTGACATGATGTATACTGAGTTTATATCTTCCGAGGGTTTGATACGTGATGCACAAAAGAGTCTTCGGAAACTACATTTTGAAGAAAAGGAACGACCTATTGGAATACAAATATTTGGTCATAATACCGATAGCATGGTTGAAGCAGCAATAGTATCGGCGGAGGCTAATCCTGATTTAATAGATATTAATTTTGGTTGTCCTGTGCGCAAAGTTACAGGAAAAGGAGCTGGAGCAGCTCTTCTACGCGATATCCCAAAAATGCTTGAGATTACGAAGGCCGTTGTTAATGCTGTGAAAATACCAGTGACAGTAAAAACTCGCCTTGGTTGGGATGATAATGACAAACCTATAGTAGAACTTTCTGAAATGCTTCAAGATATAGGAGTACAAGCTCTAAGTATTCATGGACGTACTAGAAATCAATTGTATAAAGGTGTTTCTGATTGGACTTTAATAGGAGAAGTTAAGAACAATCCTCGCATTCATATTCCTATTATTGGTAATGGAGATATTACTTCAGCTGAAATTGCATTAGAAATGAAGAATAGATATGGGGTTGATGGACTTATGATTGGAAGAGGTGCAATTGGTAATCCATGGCTTTTTAAAGAGATAAAGCATTTATTTGAAACTGGAGATGAGTTGCCAAAACCAAGTATGGTAGAGCGAGTTGCTATTTGTAGGGAACATATTATTTTATCTAATAAATGGAAGGGAGAGCAAGTATCTCTACGTGAGATAAGAAAGCATTATACTAGCTATTTCAAAGGTTATTATAATATTAAGCCTTACAGATTAAGATTAGTTACAGCTAAAAGTTTTGATGACGTAAATCAAGTTTTAGATGAATTGTTGAATGAATATGAATAAAATCTATCTTTTCTTTTTAAAGAAGCTCTTTAATAATTCTCCAGTTTCTTCAGCCATTATTCCTGAAATTATCTCTGTTTTAGGGTGAAATAATTTATCACCAGCTTTCTTATATCCATATCTATCATCAGATGCTCCGTATATTACTTTGGCTAATCTGCTCCAATAACTTGCACCTGCACACATTACACATGGCTCAAGAGTTACATAGAGACTGCATTTATTTAAGTATTTACTTCCTAGATAGTTTTCTGCGGCAGTTATAGCAAGCATTTCTGCATGTGCAGTAGAATCATTTAGCTCTTCAGTCATATTGTGTGACCTAGCAATTATCTTATTATTGCACACAATAACTGCTCCTATGGGGACTTCATCTTTCTCAAAAGCTTTCTTAGCTTCTTTTAAAGCTTCTTTCATAAAATATTGGTCGTTATAGATATCTATCATAGAAAGTAAAGGCTAAAGTTTAAAGTAAAGGGTTAGTGTTTAGGCTGAGAAATTTGTTTAGTGAAACGTAACAAATTGTATCTAAGCCATGGCTAAAGGAGAAAAGCTCCACCCAATTAATTTGAATGAAGCTTTTCAAGATTATCGTATAATGACTATTTAGATTTTAAACCATAAAATGAGTTATCAAAACTACAGAAGAAAATCATGTCTTTTTCAATGCTAGGGCTAGTATGAACTCTGTCTTTTACAGTATATCGCCAAGCTTCTTCCCCTGTTTTCTTATTTATCGCAAATAAATTAAAATCATCTGATCCTATGTATACTAAGTTTTTACTTAATGCTGGACTAGAGTGAATAGGCCCTTCAGTTTGGAAAGCCCATTGCATTATTCCAGTATTTGCATCTATTGCGTAGAATTTATAATCGTAACTACCAAAGAATACCGATTCTGCATCAACAGCAGGACTAGAATTAATTGCTTGAGCACTTTCATACTTCCAAATTTCATTTCCATTTATTCTATCTAATGCATACATAAAGTGATCATCACTTCCAAAGTATATCTTACCGTTAGCCAAAGCTGGACTTGAGGCTATTGCTTCACCTGCTTTAAATTTCCAATTTAATTTACCTGTAGATTTATTTATTGCATAAAGATTGCCATCAAAGCTACCAAAATACACATTCTCCTCACCAATTGCAGGGCTAGTATATATTGCATCTTTTGTAGTATATTTCCAAATTAACTCACCATTACGTGCGTTTAGTGCATAAAAGCTTTTATCATAGCTTCCAAAATAAATAATACTATTATCAATATTTGCTGATGACATAATAATATCTCCTGTTTCAAATTTCCAAACTAAAGCACCTGTTTTTGCATCAAGGGCATAGAAATTCTTATCAGAAGATCCAAAGTAAACCATACTATTTGCAACAGTAGGATTAGATCTAATATCGCCATCAACTTTATAGCTCCACAATACTTTAGTGTCGTTTATTGAGATAGCATACATAGATTTATCTGCACTACCAAAATATGCAACTCCATCAACTATTGAAGGGCTTGTACTTATTCTGTCATTAGTTTTATAAGAAATAAATTCCTTAGGTCTATTAATAGATGTTTCAAAATCAACTCTTGAAGTATTTTTGGCATTGGCTCTAAATTTATACCAACCATCTGTTTTATCAGAATAGGCAATAACAGCTTCTTTTTTGTTAACAGCATTCTCTTGATTAGTTTCTTTTACCTTTTTGTTCTCACTATTACAGCTAAAAAAAACTACTGTAAAGATAATAGATAATAATGTTAGTTTTTTCATCTTTAATTTTGTTAAGTTACTTAAATAGAATATATTACGATTGTATGGGTGTTTTAATAAAGTACAAAGATATATAAATAATTATACATTATATATAATGTCTTCAAAGATACAATCTATTTTTATTAAATGAAAATATTATTTTTTCAGCTAATACAACAGCCATTTTCTCATTACTTTGATGTGTCCAACCAGCAATATGAGGGCTTAGAATTACATTTTTTGCTTTTGTTAAGAATTCAAAATTCTCATTAATTTTATTAGAATTAATATCTTCAAAGCTCATTCCTTCATATTCTAATACATCAAGGCAGGCTCCTTTTATTTTATTATTCTTTATTCCAATAACAAGTTCTTTGGTGTCAATAACAGCTCCTCTAGCAGTATTAACTATATAAACTCCATTCTTACATGAATTAATAAATCTCTGATTTACCATATGGAATGTATCTTCTTGAAGGGGAACATGTAAACTAATTATATCAGCATATTTAAGCAAATGCTCTAAGTTTACCTCTTTAACATAGTTATCACTATAGTTTGTTTTATACTTATCGTAAGCAATTACATTCGCCCTAAAACCAGATATTTTTCTAGCAAAAGCTCCTCCCATATTTCCATAACCAATTATACCAATGGTCTTTCCTTCAATTTCTTCTCCTCTGTTTTCTTCTCTATGCCAAATGCCGTTTCTTACTTCTTTGTCAGCTTTATTTAAGTTATTAAATAAACTAAGGAGCATCCCTACAGTATGCTCTCCAACAGCTGATCTATTACCTTCAGGGGCATTCAATAGTTTTATATTCTTACTAATAGCATAATTACTATCAATATTCTCCATTCCAGCTCCCAAGCGACCAATGAGTTTTAAATTACACCCAATATCAATTACTTCTTTGTCAATCTTTAATGCACTACGTACAATCAAGCCATCATAATTTGGTAATAAATCGAGTATTTCTTTTCTTGATAACCCCAGTTTTTCTTCAACCAAATAACCAGCATTAGTTAATAGTTTTGCAAAAACTGTATGGACTTTATGTATGACTAATATTTTCATAAAAAAAGGGGCTAAAAGCCCCTAAGTTATTTTATTAATATTCAAATGTTATACCGATATACCATTGTAGATAAGAGAGTCCATTTGAGAAACCATATCTACTATTTTGATATGATACTAGATTGTATCTAAGACCTGTATTTATTCCTGCTTCACTTTCTGGACCAAAAGGAATAAATACTCCTAATTCAGGAGCCATTTGAAACTGCCAATTTTGGTCTTCAATATAATATCTCCCCAATTGTACTTGTAAGGTTTGATATACAGGACCCATTGCTATACCAACATAGGGTTTAATCATTGCACCAGGCATTAAATAATAATGTGCATTAATTCCAAAATTGAAATTATAATAAGTAGTAGAAGCTATTCCTGTAATGGTACCATTCTCTAACGGATATGTTTTTCGGCCATTTTTCTCATAAAAACCAGTCCAACCCATATAACCACCAACGGTAAAATGCTCATTAAGGAATTTTCTTCCATCAATACTAAATCCACGATACGAATTTTCACCAATAAAGTCCTTCATATCTCCCATTGGGATACCAAGATTGTAATTGATGTTAAAAAACCCATCAGGTAATAGGAAGTTCCCAATATCATCACTTGTTTTGTTTGGCTCGTTATCTTTCTCTGGTGTTCCGTCTGCCAATGCTACAAAGGCAAACATTAAAAACAATAATGATAAAACTATATTTTTTTTCATATTTTCTATTTTTTTAAGTAAGGTGAATTTTCAAAAGCTTCATCAACACCATTAAGTACTCTATCAAGGTCTGAATAATTGTCCTGTACTCCATCCATAAAGGCCGACCAAAC
>QMPB01000115.1 GCA_003648395.1 Bacteroidota bacterium | reverse complement strand
AATTCTATTACAATATATAGCAATAACGACATTCCAAACTCAACTTTAGATTGGAGCAATGGAGATAATACAAACTCTATTTCTGTTACTCCTACAAGTACTCAATCATATTCATTAATAGCTACATCGCCTCTGGGCTGCAGTAGTTATGACACCATTGAAGTTGCACTTGTACCACTTCCAACTATGGAAATATCTGGTGACACATTAATCTGTATTGGCACAAATGCTAGTTTAAAAGCTGGTGGTGGAGTATTATACCAATGGAATAATGGAATTAATACAGATACTAATAATGTAACTCCAATGGTAACAACAGTTTACCAAGTTACAATAACTGACAACAACGCATGTGTAGCCGATACTTTTACAACAGTAACAGTAGCAAATTTACCAATTATAACCATAAGTAATGATACTGTAATCTGCGAAGGAACTAATGCTAATTTGAAAGCAACAGGAGGTATTTCTTATGAATGGAATAATGGAGTGAATACTGCTAATCAAACAGTCACTCCTATTAATAGCACCTCGTACTATGTTACTGTAAAAGATATAAATACATGTGAAGACAGTGCTAAAGTTTTAGTAGAAATACTTGACAACCCTATAGCTTCTATTTACTCAAATTACGATACTATATGTCGTGCTGGAGAGGTTACTTTAACAGCAAATGGAGGAATGTCGTATAAATGGGATAATGGATCTACTTCGCATATAATAAAAGAAATTGCAAATACTTCGAAACGATTCTCATTATTGGCAATAAATACTCAGCAACTAACTAATTGCTACGATACAGCATCTATATATTTGGTTGTAGAGAATTGTGCAGTATATGTACCTACAGCTTTTACTCCAAATGGAGATGGGTTAAACGATTATTTTAGTGCTAAAGGAATTATTTCAAATACAGCTAAATTCACAATGATAATTTTCAATCGTTATGGTCATAAGATTTATGAAACTAATGATATGAATGAGAGTTGGGATGGGTTATTTAAAGGAGAACCTGCTCCTGATGGCGTATATGCGTGGATTATTCAGGTGAAAGAAGATAGTATTGAATCATATGAAATTACAGGAACTGTTACTTTACTTAGGTAATTGATTTATTTTACAAAAAGAGTTCCTAGCTGATCAACAGCGCTTTCCCAATCATAATTATCTTTCACAAAAGAATGACCTTCTTTAGCTATTTTTTCGGCTAAATTCTTGTCAGTAATTAATTTTATTATTTGCTCAGCGAATAATCCAGCGTCATTATTCTCACTTATAAGAACTTGTTTTCCATCGATAGCTTTAAGTGCTTGATTTGCCAATTCGGAAGTTACGCAAGGCATTTCCATAGCCATTGCTTCCAATAATTTATTCTGAAGACCAATTCCAATTTGCATAGGAGCAACAAAAATCTCTGATTCAGAATAAGCATCTCTTATATCATCAATCCAACCACTAACCACTACTCTATCACCTCTTAAAGCTTTAACAGATGCATGAGGTGAGGCACCTGCAAGTAACACCCTTACTTTTTCATACTTTTTCCAAACTAAAGGCATTATATCTTTTACTAAGAAGATAGCAGCCATAATATTTGGCGCATAATTCATATTTCCTGTGAAAACAATATCATATTTCTTTTGAGAATCTTGCTTTTTAAAGAAGTCAAAATCCACTCCATTTGGTACTATTAAAGTTCTTTCTTGAATTCGAAGTGGCAATAAATCCTTATCAGCTTGAGTAATTATAGAAAGTCCTCCAAAATCATCCAATTCATTTTCCTCATAAGCAAGCATCCTTCTATATTCTATATTAAGAATAAACTTTCTAAACCCTTTAGCCTTTGCCGCTCTACGTTCAAGACCTTTTGAGAAAGCATCTTGTAAATCTAACACCTTATGAATTTTAGTATAACGAATATATTCAGCAACTCTTATTAATTGCCCAAAAACAAAATCAGCTTTACTCTCTGCTATTATTTTCTGTATTTTATTATTCGTATTACTATTATAGAAATAACCAATTTGCAGTGGTCTATTACCAAAAAAAGCATTAACAACACCTAGAAAACTTGCTAATCTATTAATATGTAAGAAATTTATCTTGCCACAATATTTACTTAATTCAGCAATAGCTATATCATTATTACTATTTGAGCTTAATGCAATCAGTTCAATCTCATAAGTTTTTGATAAATACCTAATCTGATGATAAATACGAAGTTTATCACCTTTATCTAAGGGCCAAGGTACTCGAGATGTAATTATTAATAGCTTCAATTTACTGTTTTAGATAATGCAATGGCAAATATACAGTAAAAAGCTATTATAACTATAGTCAACTTTATCCACATTATACCTTTAATAAGTCTTTAAATACAATTATAATAATTTCCTAATGTATCACTACTTTTATTGTATAATTGTAAAGAATAAAGATACCAATATAAATATAGACATAGTGCTGTGTTTTAACTTAATACAACTTTTAACAAATAATATTTAATATGAAACGAATTACATTCATTGTTATTATTGCTGTTATATCTACAGTAATACTTACATCGGTTACATCAAAAAAGAAGAACAAACAATTTAGAGGGACTATTACTTACGACCTAAGTTACGAGAGCGATGAACTTACCAGCATTGAGATAAGTAAATTTCCTAAATCGCAAACAGTAATGATGTATGATGGAATGTCAAAATTTGACATAGAAAAACCTGGTGGAGGATTAACCTATATCTCAAACCCAGAAACTGACCAGTTTATGGTATTAATTGAGTCTGGCCTACGCAAAGCTGCAATTATAACTAAGTTAAGCGAAATTGAAGCAAAGCAAGATTCTGCACGCGAATACACTACACAGATAGACTTATCGGAAGATAAAAAAGAAATTGCAGGTTATATTTGTAATAAAGCAATTGTCACTTTCACTCCAAAGCCAGGAATCATTACTGTAGAACGCATGTTTAGCGTATATTACTGTCCAAAACTTGGGAACTTAAAATCTAACGAGGGTGGACCATACGAAGGTATCAATGGCGAATTACTTGAGTATTATAACGTAAGCTCACAGATAATTACAAAAATGGTAGCTACAGAAATTAAGAAAGGTAAAGTTAGTGATTTAGATTTTTTCTTACCATCAGACTTTAAAGAGTTTACTCCTGACCAAGAGAAAGAATTAATGGATTATTTACAGGGCAAATAAAATATTTTACAAATTAATAAAAAATAAAAGCAGTGAAGAACGCCATTGGTAAAGGTAATAAAAAGGACAAAAAACAATCGTCAAAAAAAACTAAGAAAAAGGGAGACAAATCTTTTAAAATTCCTAGTATTTTTTCTTTTCTAAAAGACGAACGTTTTATTAAGTCTTTTGGCCTATTTCTTTTCTTTTTCACAATATATTTATTCATTGCTTTTATTTCTTTTTTTATAAGTTGGTTTAGTTTAAATAACGACGACATATTTTCTAACATAGGTTTAGGAAGAGTTTTCTTAGACCAAGATATTTATGTTAATAATGTTACTGGAAGATTAGGCGCTGCTTTTTCTCAATCGTTAATAAAAGAGTGGTTTGGTATTTCAGCATTTTTTATTCTATATATTACAGGTTTAATTAGCTTAAGGTTACTTAGTGGTTTAAGAATTTTATCAATAAGAAGAGCTATTCGTCATAGCGTATTTGCCTTAGTTTGGATTTCTATTACAGCAGGCCTAATATTCAGTAATGGCGCTAAATCATCAATATTTGGAGGTATTTTTGGCCAACAAGTAAGCAGTTATCTTAATGGATTGCTTGGAACTCCCGGATTAATAATCATAATTATATTTTCATTAATTATATTTCTAGTTTTTGCTTTTGACCTAATAAACTATATTCAAGGTTTCATAAAAACAAAAAGTTCTGAAGAAAAACAGAATCTTGATAATTATGAAGTTGATGGATTAAGTATTAATGATCTTGCCGCTCTCCACGAAGAAAAAAATACTGAAATAACCTTTGACCAAGAAAGTGACAGCAGTATAACTGACAATAGTGATAATAAAGTAGCGAGCGAAGAGTTTGAGATAATTACAAATGACACAACTACTAAAGAAACTTCTACTGACGAGACTAATGATTTTGAAATTGAACTTACACAAGACAATGAAGAAATAATTGTTGAGGAAGCTAGTGAAGAAGATATTAACTTAACGATTGAAAGTTCGGATGAAGAAGCTTCAGTTAATGAAAATAAACTAAACTCTCATGGAATAGATACTCCATATGACCCAAAAGAAGATTTAGCTGATTTCAAGAATCCACCATTAGATTTATTGACAGAGCATAGTTCATCCAACAATATAACTATAAATAGAGAAGAGTTAGAAAGCAATAAAAACAAAATTGTAGAAACACTGTCAAATTATAAAATAAAGATTGATAAAATAAAGGCTACAATTGGGCCTACTATCACACTATATGAAATAATACCTGCTCCAGGAGTTCGTATTTCAAAAATAAAAAACCTAGAAGATGATATAGCTATGAGCTTAGCAGCTCTTGGCATACGTATTATTGCTCCTATTCCTGGTAGAGGAACTATAGGTATTGAGGTCCCTAATTCTAATCCTGAAATTGTTTCTATGAAAACGATTATTGCTAGCGAGAAGTTTCAGGATGCAAAATTTGATCTACCAGTAGCAATAGGAAAAACTATTAGTAACGAAACTTTTGTTTTCGACTTAGCTAAGATGCCTCACCTACTTGTTGCAGGTGCTACTGGCCAGGGAAAATCTGTAGGTCTAAATGCAATTATAACATCTCTACTATACAAGAAGCACCCAGCCCAGCTTAAGTTTGTGATGGTGGACCCTAAAAAAGTTGAATTTTCTTTATTCTCAAAAATAGAGAAGCATTATTTAGCAAAACTACCCGATAAAGCTGACGCTATTATTACTGATAATAAAGATGTGGTAACTACCTTAAACTCGTTATGTATTGAAATGGACGAGCGATATGATTTGTTAAAAATAGCTGGTTCTAAAAACCTTAAGGAATATAATGTCAAATTTGTTGCTCGCAAATTAAACCCTGAGAATGGGCATCGATATTTACCATATATCGTACTTGTAATTGATGAGTTTGCAGACTTAATAATGACTGCTGGTAAAGAAGTAGAAGGACCTATTGCTCGATTAGCACAACTTGCCCGAGCCATTGGTATACACTTAATTATTGCAACTCAAAGACCAAGTGTAAACGTAATTACGGGGATGATTAAAGCAAACTTTCCTGCTAGAATTGCATTTAGAGTAACCTCTAAAATAGATTCAAGAACAATACTTGATGCAGGTGGTGCCGATCAGTTAATTGGTAGAGGGGATATGCTTTTCTCCAAAGGAGATGGCATTATTCGCTTGCAATGTGCATTTGTTGATACTCCAGAGGTAGAAAAAATTGTAAACTTTATTAGTGACCAAAAAGGCTATGCAAGCGCATTTAATTTACCTGAATTTATTGGTGATGAGGATAGTGGAAAATCTGATATTGATATGGACGATAGAGATGAGCTATTTGAAGATGCTGCACGTATGATTGTAAACAATCAACAAGGAAGCACATCACTTATTCAACGAAAAATGAAGCTTGGCTATAACCGTGCAGGAAGAATAATTGATCAATTAGAAGCTGTAGGAATTGTTGGAGAAAGCAAAGGCAGCAAAGCTCGCGATGTTCTTATTTCTGACATTCAAACATTGGAACAATTATTGGAAGACATAAACGCAAGATATTAATTAAATAAATAAAACAACACTCTTTCTCTGATAAAATCAGGGTATAAATTATAAAAATATGAAAAGTATTATAATCGTATTAATAGCATTCCTAACTATTACACAAAATGGATTTGCTCAGATTAATGACTCAAAAGCTAATGATATTTTAGAAAAAGTTGCAACTAAAGCTAAAACTTATAATAATCTTAAATTCCAATTTAATTATAGAATGCAAGATAAAGCTCATAAGATAGATAATACTATTGCTGGTAGCATTGTAATGTCAGGCGATATGTATAACCTACATATTATGGGAAGAAATATTGTCTCTGACGGCACTACAATGTGGACTCATGACCCTGATGCTGAAGAAATTCAAATCAGCAATGTTGATAAAACTCAAGACAGTTTTGGTTTTCTTAAAGTAATAACTAATGTGGACGATAGCTATAATGCAAAATATATTAAGACTACTAAAGAGGGAGGAAAAGATATTTATGTTATTGACCTTACTCCTAAGGAAGGCAAATCTTATTATAAAATCCGTATTAAGGTAATTAAAGAAAGCAGCATGATTAATGAAGCTATTATATACGAAAAGGAAAATGTTAATTACACTTTTAGTGTTGAGAAGTTTGAAACTAATTTAAGTCTTTCTACTAACTATTTTAATATTGATCCTAGTAAGTATCCTGATTCTGATGTGGTAGATTTAAGATAATTGAAGAATATAGAAACAAAAAAATCGGACCTTAAAAATCCGATTTTTTTTGTTTCTATAATTTCCTAATATATGTCTTAGTTTTTTATTCTTTCTATTTCGAGTGTTTATTATTTAGTTTTATTACCGAAACTGCTTCAAAGCCTGAATAAATAAGATAATTAATAAAGAAGCTTAATAAGAAAGCTACAGCATCATCTCTAACTAGAACGGCATAGGTAAAGAGTATCACTAGAAATGATAATAGCTTTATAGTAGTGACCAGCATATAGCGAGTTACAAATTGTAGAGGATTCTTATCCAATGCTCTTAAAAATGCTTTGTGAATAAAATATGTTATTAGCATAAAAAATAATGGCATTGCCCATAATGTAGGAGAAACCCATTCTTTAGGCATAGCAAACATCCAAGCTAAAGCTATAATTTCTATAATAAAAGTTAAGCCAATTAATTGAATTACAAATGATTTTTGAGATTGCATTCTTTATAATATTAGAAAAACTACCCAGTATAACTAAGCAGTTTTATTAGATTCATTATTATCTTTCTTTTTATCTCCCATTTTCACAAAGTCCTTAATGGAATAATACATTGCCACAGCAACTGATAGTATACTAAATAGAATAGTAAAAAGAGGAAAGCCCCATTTCAAATATTCATCAAGCATAACTCCCAAATAGGTTCCTCCAAAAACGGTAAACCCCATCTGAAAAGCAATACTAGAATACTTTACGTAACTATTTAACTGATTGCTCTTTTTCGACATTATTTGCAGGGCCTATCTTCGTAGTAGAATTTTCTGATTTATCCATATTAATTGTTCCACTAATACTAGCACCAGGTTCTATTGATATTTTATTTGTAATAATATCACCTTTCAAAGAAGAAGTTTCTTTCAGAGAAAGCAATTCTGATACATTAATTTCACCTTCAATACTACCCATTACTTCGGCATTCTTACACTTAATCTCGCCTTCAATTTTACCGCTTTTACCAAGAACTAACTTTCCCTTAATATCTAAAGTACCCACTATAGTACCATCTACACGAATATCACCTTTTGTCTCTACTTGACCATGTATGCTTGTACCAGCAACTATTCTATTGAACTCTGTTGCAACGTCATTATTTGAATTTCTTGCCATAATACTATTATTATTAATTTATAGAACTATCATATTCATTAATAGCTATTAAACTATAATTTGAACATGCAAAGATAAAGCTTTTTGAAATATTATTAACAAGCAAAAAGCTTTAGCGATTAGTTTTAACGTAAAGAATCTTAATTTGTTTCAATTGCGTCCATTAATAAACATAAATGATTGAATATCAGTAATATTATTATTATCTGCCACAATAAACAAATAATTACTTACTTATGATTTTTTCATAGCTTTGCATTTACAATTCAAATAACTAAGAATAAACACTTAATATATGAAGACTATATTTATAACTGGAGCAACATCAGGCATAGGAAGATCTTGTGCAAGAATATTTGCAAAAAATGGTAATAGACTTATTATTACGGGAAGACGAATTGAGCGCCTTAAGGAATTAAAAACAGAACTTAATAATAAATACAATACTGAAGTATTAGTTCTAAACTTTGATATAAGAAATAATAAGGAAGTAGATAAAGCTATATCTAGTTTGGGTAATAAATGGAATAATATAGATGTACTTATTAACAATGCCGGATTAGCAGTAGGACTTAATAAGTTTCAAGATGGAGTAATAGATGATTGGGAAAGAATGATAGACACCAATATAAAAGGTTTGCTATATATAACACGTGCAATATCACCTTTGATGGTGGATAGAAAATCTGGTCATATAATAAATATAGGATCCGTTGCAGGAAAAGAAACTTACCCATATGGCAATGTATATTGCGCCACAAAACACGCTGTAGATTCTATTTCTAAGGCTATGCGAATTGATATGGTTGAATTTGGAATTAAAGTAACACAAATTGCTCCAGGAGCAGTAGAAACTGAGTTCTCTAATGTACGATTCAAAGGAGATAATGCTAAGGCCAATTCAATTTATAATGGGTTTGAGCCACTTCGTCCTGAAGACATTGCAGATGCAGCTTTTTATTGTGCAAACCTACCTAAGCATGTAAACATTAATGATATGCTAATTATGCCAACAGCTCAAGCTTCTGCAGGGCTAATTCATAAAATTTAAAAGTAAAAATTAGACTATATTCAATAGCAATTTATGTAGGTTTACATTCCTATAATTTAATAATAGGTTATAATTTTTAAATATCACAGCCCTTCTTCAGCTAAAAAGAAGATTGTTATTACTTATTATACACTAGTAATATGTAACTTACAGAAATAATTAGTAATCCAATAAAAAATATAAATATATATTATTAGATAAAAAATATTTTTATATTTGCACTCTCATTATGGTGGATGTAGCTCAGTTGGTTAGAGCGCTGGTTTGTGGTGCCGGAAGTCGTGGGTTCGAGACCCATCTTCCACCCATATTTAAATCCTTAATCTTAATTGATTAAGGGTTTTTTTTGTTTACCAACTATAAGTATTTTGCATATATCCTTTCTAGACTTGTACAAAAAGTAATATATTTATCTAATACACTATGGAGACATCCCCTCTAAATAATTGATATCTAGGCTTTAGAAGAATAAAAATAATTATAAGTAGTTTTTTAGATACAAATAAGTTACCTTTGCTAGTTAATTAACAAAACACAGATTAATAATTATTTTTTTGTCATTTTAATATTATTATTATGAAAACAAGCTATACTATATTTCGGAATCTTATCACTGTTATATTATTAACGTTGCCTTTTACACTAATTGCCCAGACATATGGAACTATTGGTAGCGGTAGTAGTACTGCAACTTACCCACTTAATACATATTATGAAGATTCAAAAACTCAAATGCTATATACAGCTACAGAATTACAAACTGCTGGATTCTCTACTGGATTAATAACGCATTTAGCATTTGATATTAGTAGTTTTGATAATAAAACACTAAATAATTTTAAAATAAGACTACAAAACACAAATGATACTTCATTAGATAGTTTTATTACTACTAATTGGACTACTGTTTACGATAATGACTATACACTTACAAAAGTAGGTTGGGATACTATTAATCTAAATAGCGTTTTTTATTGGGATGGAATAAGCAATCTACTTATTCAGGTATGTCATGATAATACAGAATATTATGAAGAATCATTTGTGTATTGTTCAATAGATTCTAACATGGTTTGGTATGAGGAAGATGATTATGCAAGTGGTTGTGGATTTTCGGACGGATGGTCTGATAACTTAAAACCAAATATTTTATTTGGAATTATGCCTGAAACTCAAACAGATATTGGTATTATTGAATTTAGTGAGCCTAATTTAAATGATATT
>QMPB01000114.1 GCA_003648395.1 Bacteroidota bacterium | reverse complement strand
TTTGCAATAGTTAGGTAAATGAATATTCCAAAACCTATTATAAACAGGAATGTTCCCATCGTTCCAAATAGGTGCATTGGGCGCTTTCCAAATTTTGAGATAAAAGTGATAGAAAGTAGATCCAAAAAACCATTAATAAAACGCTCAAGTCCAAATTTGGAGTACCCATAAGGGCGTTTGCGGTGTTCTACAACTTTCTCACCTATTTTAGTGAAGCCAGCCCATTTTGCCATCGCAGGAATATAACGGTGCATTTCACCATAAACTTCCACTGTTTTTATTACATCCTTGCGGTATGATTTTAAGCCGCAATTCATATCATGAAGACCAGTTTTAGTCATTCTACGAGTCGCAGCATTATATAATTTTGTTGGTATTGTTTTCGAAAGTGGATCATGACGCTTCTTTTTCCATCCAGAAACAAGATCAAAACCATCTTCAACTATCATACGGTATAACTCTGGTATTTCGTCGGGGCTATCCTGTAGGTCAGCATCCATAGTAATAATTACATCACCTTGGGCTGCATCAAAAGCTCTATTTAGTGCTGCTGATTTACCATAATTTCTGCGAAACTTTATACCTTTTATAGATGGATTCTCTTTTGATAAATCATCAATTATTGGCCAAGATTTATCAGTACTCCCATCATCAACGTATATAACCTCATAAGTTAGGTTATTTTCCGTCATCACTTTCACTATCCATGAAGTTAATTCTGGTAGTGATTCTTCCTCGTTAAAGGTGGCTATTACAACCGATATTTGCATAATATATTATTCGAAAGTTGTTATTTCTTTTTTTGTAAAAAACGACACTATTAAAGCAAGAAGAAGTCCTGTAAAGAATGTTGCAAAAACAGTAGAAACAGTCATAAACTCTGGTGTCATAAACATAGCCTGCATTTCTATTGCTGCTTCTATTTGCTCCTCAGCCATATTCTGCTTATACAATTCTTCAGCTGCCATCTCTTTAATATTCTCTATCATCCCAGGATCTAATACTGCAAATAATAAGTAAGCATAAATTGTTGATATAATTGAATATATTACTGTCATCGAAAGTTGGAACTTAAAAGACTCACCATAAGTAATTTCACCCCCCATTACATTTTCTCTATACTTTACTGTATACATATAAAACATAAACCCTACAATGGCTAATACAATATAACCCAATTTATTTCTTAACTGTAAATCAGGTATAATAGCCCATAAAACCAATGAAAGCATAACAGCAACTAGTCCGACATACAAACCTGGCTGCATTGCCAATTTAAAAGTACTATGATCTTTTTCCATAATAAAAGTATTTTGTTTTAAATAACACAGCAAAGATATGAAAATATAAGACAAAAAAGAATTGGAATTCGGGTGATCTAAGATTATTATAATTATACTTTTATAGACTACTAAATTTTTCTAATTCAAGAATAAATTATGAAGATTAGCAATGGTTTCCAATATCATATCACTAGATGAATTCTTAATTTCATAATCAGAAATTTCTATAACTTTCTTTTGAGGCCATTGATTTTTCATTCTACTAATAACTTGTTCTCTTGTGGCTTTATCACGCTTTAATACTCTTTCTATCCGTTCTTCATCTGTGGCAGATACACAAATAGTTTTATTCACAAAAGCCTGAAAACCTGCCTCAAATAGTATTGCGGCCTCTAATATTACATACTTATAGCCTTCGTTCTCTTTATCTATTGCCCACTTATCAAATTCATTCAATAATTCAGGATGAATAATTCCATTTAATTTTTGCAGCTCTACTACATCATTAAATACAATATTAGCAAGAGCGGCTTTATTTACATCTTTATTATCATAAAAAACCTCTTCGCCCCACTCCTCCTTCAACATTTGTTTTACATTATTTGAAATAAGAATCTTCTTTGCCTCATCATCTCCGTAAAAAATTGGAACATTAAGCTTAGCAAAAATCTTTGCAACAGTTGTTTTTCCACTACCTATTCCTCCTGTAAGCCCTATTCTTAGCATCTTTATTTTTTATCTATAATTATATATTCCACACTCTCGTTGCTTAATCTAATATTATCAGCATTCATTGGGATACTAGATATATCTATTAATAGCTTCTTTTTATGCAGAACATCTAAGCTATCAATTCTAACAGTCAGATTAAAAACGGTATCACTAAGTTTTTTATAATCAGGCAGAGGCATTGAACAAAGAATATCTACTTTTTGAGGAAATAATTTTGCCCTAAGATTTGGTATATTAGTTAATAGTTTCACCTTTCTCTTAAAAGTAAATTCTGAATATTTTGCAACCTCTTGCACAACATTAACCTCCTTGATATTATAATTTATATCTTTTTCTGCCTTTAGTGAAACTAATCCACTATAATCGCCATTAACATTGTCTTTTTCAAGCATACTTGTGTATACATATTTTAATTTCCTAATATCTGTTGATGGCCCAGTAGCTTTTACATAAGCTGGTGTAATTTGTGGCTCACCATAATTAATATACCCATCAGAATAATTCATATTGGCATTAAAGCGAATAGGTACTTCTCGTGTAATAAGACTATCAAAAACAAAATAAATTGAATCTGGTACAAAATCCTTACCTACATCATCTACTTGTAATTGATTTACAATATTATATCTAAATGATTTTGTAGCAATAGAAGCAACATACCTACCGTATTTTGATTTGCGAAATTCAATATTATTCAGATCAATATTTACATAAATATTTTTGGAAAGAGCAACAGAAGCTAATTCAAAACCTTGTGATTTTACATCTACAGAAATTTCTTCAGCAGGCTTATTTACTAAAACCAAGCCTGGAGGAAAATTTGAATATTGAACAGGAAACTCCACCCTTTCTGTATAATTATCACTCATAGTCATTATCAGCCAAATAAAAGATGCTATAACAATGCTTATCGTATATACTTTTATATCTATTGTAGAAATAGCCTTCTTTAGCAGACCTATAATTATTGAGAGTTTATCCATCATAAAGCAAAAGTAATACTAAATCCATTGTAATTAAAAAATAATGTACATTTGCACCCAACTGTTAATGAACAAACAGATAGCACATACATATTAAGTATCATAAAAACACATTTAACCACTCAATGACCTTACTAAAAATAAAGTCAATGGGAAATATACAACACATTTATGAGTTATAGAATTTTATTATTAGCAAAGCAAGTTCCTGATACAAGGAATGTTGGTAAAGATGCCATGAAATCAGATGGTACTGTAAACCGAGTTGCGCTTCCTGCTATTTTCAATCCAGAAGATTTAAATGCATTGGAGTTTGCTCTAAGGGTAAAAGACCAACGCAAAGATGCAGAGGTTATTATTATCACAATGGGACCTCCACGAGCTGCAGATATTATAAGAGAAGGGATGTATAGAGGCGCTGACAAAGGTGTACTTATTACCGACAGAAAGTTTGCCGGTTCTGACACATTAGCTACTTCATATGCTATATCATTGGCAGTAAAAAAACTTGCTCCTTTTGATATGGTTGTAGCAGGCCGACAAGCTATTGATGGCGATACTGCTCAAGTAGGACCACAAGTAGCCGAGAAGCTAAACATCCCTCAGATTACATATGCTGAAGAATTTTTAGGATTTATGAAAAACAAAATTCAGGTAAAGCGCCGACTAGAAAGAGGTGTTGAGATATTAGAAGCGGAAGGTCCTGTATTAATAACAGTACACTCTAGTGCTGCCGATTGTAGGGTTAGAAATGCAAAACGAGTAATGAAATATAAATATGCACGTACTGAAATAGAACTTCAGGAAGCTGCTGAAGATTATATCGAAATGCTTGAAAGTCGACCATATTTACAAATAAAACAATGGTCGGTTACAGATTTAAAAGCTGATGTTTCTTTATTAGGACTGAGTGGATCGCCTACTAAAGTAAAGAAAATAGAGAATGTTGTTTTTACTCATAAAGATAGTACTACCCTTTCGTCTAGCGATGCTGACATCAACAAATTAGTTAAATCATTAATCAGCAGCCACGTTATAGGCTAGCATAAATTTTAAAATCGATGAGTAAAAATATATTCGTTTATTGCGAAATTACCGAAGAAGGCCATGTTGCTGACGTTAGTCTTGAGCTATGCTCAAAGGGAAATAAACTCGCAAAAGAACTAGGAGTAGATATAAATGCAATTGCAATTGGTGATAAGTTAGATAATATTGCTGATGAAGTTTCTGCATTTGGAGTTAGCAAGTTATATCTGGCAGAAGACAAAAAACTATTTCCATACCTAAATATGCCTCATAGCAATATTGTAAGTAAAATATTGCAAGAACAAAAAGCAGATATTGTTCTATTTGGAGCAACATCTATTGGTCGCGACTTGGCGCCAAGAGTAGCTTCCACACTAAAATGTGGACTTACTGCCGACTGTACATCTTTAGAAATTGGTGATCATTATGTAAAGAAAACTGATACTACTTATAAAAACTTACTATATCAAATTAGGCCCGCATTTGGAGGCAATATTATAGCCACAATAATAAATCCTGATATGCATCCTCAAATGGCAACTGTACGTGAAGGCGTTATGAAATTAGAGCCATTAAAGAAGAAAGTAAAGCCTGAGATAATAAAAATAGACGTAAATAAATATGTGTCAAAATCAGATTTTGCCATTAGCATAATTGACCGTAAAATAGAAGCACAGAAAGTAAATATAAAAGGTGCTCAAATTATTGTTGCTGGGGGTTATGGAGTTGGTTCTAAAGAAAACTTCAGCCTATTAAAACAACTTGCTGACCTATTGGGCGGAGAAGTTGGAGCTTCAAGAGCGGCAGTAGATTCAGGATTTGTTGATCACGAACGCCAAATTGGACAAACAGGAGTTACTGTAAGACCAAAATTATATATCGCATGTGGAATTTCCGGAGCAGTACAACATACTGCAGGAATGGATCAATCAGCACAAATAATTTCAATTAATAATGATGCTGAAGCACCTATCTCTAAAATTGCTGATTATAATATCGTAGGGACAATTAATGAAGTTATTCCTAAAATGATTAAGTATTATCGTCAGAATTCTAAATAATGACAATAATAAAACACATATTTGATTTTTAAAATAAGAACAACAATGGCAAATTATTATAATAATAACGAACATTTACAATTCCACCTCGACCATCCTATGATGAAAAAGATTGTGGAATTAAAAGAAAATAATTTCATTGATAAAGACAATTTTGATTACGCCCCAATCGATTTTGAAGATACAATGGATAATTATACTAAAGTATTAGAAATTATTGGTGAGATTTCTGGTGAGATAATGGCAAAAAATGCTGAAGAAGTTGACCAAACAGGCGCATCACTGGTTGATAACCACGTGGTATATGCTAAAGGCACACAAGAAAATATTGATGCAATAATACAAGCCAAATTATTTGGCATGTCGTTGCCTCGTAAATATGGCGGGCTCAACTTTTCGATGGTGCCTTATGTAATGGCAGCGGAGATAGTAAGTAGAGCTGATGCTGGATTTGCAAATATCTGGGGACTTCAGGATTGTGCTGAAACTATTCATGAGTATGGTTCTGAAGAACTAAAAGACAAATACTTACCTAGATTTAATGATGGCGCAACTGCGGCAATGGATCTAACAGAGCCAGATGCAGGGTCAGACTTACAAGCAGTACAATTAAGAGCACACTACGATAAGGAAAAAAGTATGTGGTTTCTTAATGGAGTTAAAAGATTTATAACCAATGGCGATGCAGATATTTCTCTTGTATTAGCAAGAACTGCACCTGGGAAAGATGCCCGTGGATTATCTTTATTTATATATGACAAAGCTAAAGATAAGATGAAGGTTCGTCGTATTGAGAATAAGCTTGGAATAAAAGGCTCGCCTACTTGCGAGCTAGTATTTAAGGATGCGCCTGCAGAGATTGTTGGCTCTGAAAAATTTGGGCTTATAAAATATGTTATGTCGTTAATGAATTCGGCAAGACTAGGTGTAGGTGCGCAATCGGTGGGTATTGCAGAAGCCGCTTATGGTGAGGCAATAAAATATGCTAAAGAAAGAGAGCAATTTGGCAAAAGAATTATCAAATTTCCTGCAATATTTGAGATGTTGAGTAATATGCGTGCTAAAACTGATGCTATTCGCTCAATGTTATACGAAACTGCCCGTTTTGTTGATATGTATAAGATTTATGAAGGGATTTCTACTAATAGAAAACTAAAACCTGAAGAAAGAAAAGAGATGAAAAGCTACCAACGCCTTTCTGATTTATATACTCCTTTATTAAAATTATTTGCTAGCGAATATTCCAATGAAATTGCTTATGATTCGCTTCAAATACATGGTGGAACAGGTTATATGAAAGACTTTCCTATTGAAAGGATCTTTAGAGATGCACGTATTACTAATATTTACGAAGGCACATCACAACTACAGGTAGTGGCATCGATAAGAGGTATTGGTAATAAGTCGTATTTGAAAAAGATAAAAGAATATGAAAATATTGAGGTAGCTCCTGAATTGGAATATCTTAAAAAAATCCTTATAAAATTAACTCGACATTTCGATAATATTGTTACTTCTGTTTATAATGAGGACGATAATGAATACGTTGATTTCCATGCACGAAGATTAGTTGAAATTGCAGGATATATTATCATTGGATATTTACTACTCTTGGATGCAAACAGAGATAATAAGTATAAAAAATCTGCTGATATATTTATAAAATATGGTAGGGCTAATATTACTAAGAATATAAGCTATATCAATAACTTCTCATTACGAGATATTAGTGATTTTAAAATGTAGTTTAGAATTTCATAATTACACAAAAGCAACCCAGTTCTACAAGGTTGCTTTTTTTATTTAGTTAAAAATAAGAAATATCGTATTTCTACACACTTTCTAACTACCTTTGTAATTAAATCATGAATAAAATGACTAATAAAGTAACACTCGTAGTTGGAGCAAGTATTAACGAAATACGATACTCAAATATGGCTGTAAAGCTACTTACAAACTACGGACATTCAGTATATGCATATGCTGTGAAAATTGGAAAAATAGATAATATTGAGATTATGACTCAATGGCCCGCAAATGGGAGTATCGATACAGTTACAATGTATGTAGGTGTACAACGGCAATTTGATCTTTACGATAAGATTATTGAGTTAAAACCTCGGAGAATTATTTTTAATCCTGGTACTGAAAATACTGAATTGGCGAATATACTTATAAGTGAAAATATTGAGGTAGTTATCAATTGTAGCTTAGTAATGCTACGAGGTGGAATTTATTAATAAAAAATATTTATATTAAAAAATACATATTAATTTCTAATTATTTTAATATTAAGTACTGTTGCAGTGATTATTGCATCATACTTAAAAGCAAAACATTAAATTAAAGTTATAAAATGAAGACAAAATCGATATTATGGATTTTAAGAAAGTTGACTAAAATGAGTAAACGAAAAGATACATTTATTGCATTAGATTTTGAATTGGCTACGGGGGTTAGAAATAGCGTTTGTTCAATTGGTATAGCTGTTTTCAAAAAAGGAAAATTAGTTAACGAATATTACTCTTTGGTAAAACCTCCAAAAAACGAATACCACTGGGGGAATAGCAGAGTTCACAAAATAAAATCTAAGCATACAAAAAACTCACCTACTTTTAAAGAAATATATCCTGAAGTAAAGGAGATATTACAGGGTTGCAACCTTATGGTTGCCCATAATGAGGGCTTTGATAGAGATGTATTGGAGAAAGTTATGACGCATTATGGCTTGGATTATAGCGAACTTAATTTACCAAACCCTTGGGAAGATACGGTTACTATTTTTCAGGAAAAAGGCACAGAATCAGCGAAGCTTACCAATCTTTGTAAAGAGTATAATATTGATATAAAGCCTCATAATGCTCTTGAAGATGCTCGTGCTTGTGGGTTGTTATATTTATTGAGGTAACAATAGTATTATGAGGATATGGCTTATTATATTGTTTTCTATTATAGTAACAATCAAAGGTTTATCGCAGAATAGCATTAATCTCAAAATTGTTGATTATAGTACGACCATAGGCCTCGCATACTGCAATATATCCTTTATTGGTACTACACGAGGAAGTATAAGCAATTGTGAAGGCTATTTTAAAATTAATAATAACGAAGGCTACGATTCTATAAGGATTTCGTTTATTGGTTATAAAACACTAATGCTTGCTGTCAATAATATTGATAATGAGGATATTATTCAGCTCCACAAAACAGAATTCGTATTATCAGGGTTTACCGTTAGAGCTGATAATGATTATTTATATGAGCTATTGGCTAATATCCGTAAAAAACTTTTAAAGAACAAAATTCCTTATTCTGCAAAAGTATATTATGGTATCGAAACTCAAACCAAGAACACACCTTTGGAACTTTTAGAATGTTTTTATAATGGTGAGTTAATTGGTGAACATATAACTGATTTAACGTATAAAAATGGACGAGTGGGATTAGCCAGTGTTGATGGCAACTATTTCGAATCTTTTAATACTGCCAAAGCCATTAGCAAAATAAATATCCTTCGCAAAAGCGAGATATACCCTTCCCTACCATTGCAATTCAATAAAAGAAAACTTAAAAAACTATTTAAACTTAATGCATATACTAGCAATACGAATATTATTAAAGTAGAATTCACGCCATATGACACTATGGAATATTTTTCAGGAATTATTTGGATAGACCTTGTTGAACACACATTACTAAAATTAGAACTTATAGCAAATAATACAATAAAACATCCATTTCTACCAATCCATAATAGCGATAAAATAAGCGATGTTAGTATAAAGCTTGTAAAATCATATAATAACAATGAACAACTATCAATAATAGACCATATCTATTTTGAATATAGTTTTGTTTATAAAAGTGTAAGGGATAAAACCATGGGTATTGCCAATGATAAATCACGAATTATTGAGCGCAATATTTCATCAAAAGGCATTATCAGAGTTTATGATTATGATAACACTTTCATAATTCCATACTTCAACTATCCTGACAATCTTTATTATGGCGATTATTATAAAATGTCGTTTATCCCTTATAATGAAACATTTTGGAACAATAACCACAGTATTGCTCTCAGTAAAGAGCAGAAAGATAAGCTCGGTTTTTTTGCTACTGAAGGCAAATTGGTAAATTATAGAGAAAATAATTATGGAAATAACTTTCTACTGAGGTCTACAAATAATAAAAAAGAAGAAACTACCCATTTTGACTTTTATTATTCGTTTTGGAATAAAGATAAACGCATTACTATCAAGACAAACCTTAAACAAAATAAGTTCTATAATCCAAAAAAAGAAGGATTCATTGTAAAACGAGACTTATATAATATTGAGGCTCAAATATTATTAGACATTACTAAAGTAGGTGATTTGTTAGATTTTAAATCACATTCAGTTTTTGACTCCTATAAGACTTTTTATAGATTACCTATCGATAGTATTAGCTATGCTTTTATAAACATATATTTTGATTTATATGAAATTCAAAGGCAAAAAATGCAAAAGCAATTAGAACTTCAGAAACTGAACATAGTTGAAGTCGACAGTATATATCATAAAAACATGACTATCGTTGAAGAAACTACGGTTCAATATATTAAGGAAGTAAGTTTGGGGCAGAATAATAAAGCGCTTGAAAAATGGAATAAATTTGTACTTGATAGATTGGGCATTGATAATCTTAAGCTAATAAACTATTATGGATTAGAAAATGCACAATAAATACTATTTATTGCAGTTTGCTTTCCTATTTCAGAACTACTTCTAGTTATTAAATATATCTTATTTATCACCACACTTAATAATATTATTTTCTGTTTTATTAAAACCATGCTCCAAAATACGAATACCATAGTCTGTCAACCTATCGATATGAATATACCCGTAA
>QMPB01000113.1 GCA_003648395.1 Bacteroidota bacterium | reverse complement strand
TGGAGGAATTTTTTCAGGTAGCGGAATTGAACTTTCAAATCAGTTTAATCCTACTCTTGCAGGTGCAGGAAATCATGCTATACAATATAAATTTACGAATTCTGGTGGGTGTTCAGATTCAGCCTCAAATTCTGTTGTTGTTTATTCATTGCCTACAGTAAATGCTGGAAATGATACAACAATTAATTATAACAATACAGCGAATCTGTCGGCAACAGTTGGTAATCTAATAGGAACTGCATCTTATACTTGGACACCTACTTCACAAGTTATAAGCCCTACAAGTTTATCAACGCAGACAGTAGTATTAACAGCTTCAACCTTATTTAATATTAGTGTTATTGATAATTCTACTTCTTGTATTAATAATGATGATAAGATAGTAAATATTACTGGAGGACCCCTTAGCTTAGCAAGTATCACAAGTTCGAAAGATACTATTTGTAGTGGTGATTCTGTTGTAATTGTTGCACTCGCTACAGGAGGAAATGGAACTGTTAATTATAGTTGGACTTCTTTCCCTTCAGGATTTAGTTCTTCTAATTCAATTATTACTACTTTTCCAACTGTAAGTACTTCTTATATTATTAGTATCTCTGATAATACTACTACAATAACTGATAGCTTAAGAATTATAGTAAATCCAAGTCCAATAACCAATTTTAATATTGTTTCACAATTATGTGAAGATGAATCAGCTGTTGCAATGACTTCAATTACACCGATTGGAGGTACTTTTGTTGGTCAAGGAGTTGTTGGTAATACTTTTGACCCTCAAATATCAGGTGTTGGAGTCTTTCCAATAACTTATACATATATTGGATTAAATTCTTGTGTAGGTATAACTGTTAAAAATGTGACTGTTAATGCATTACCTATTGTAAATATTTCCGACTTGGCATCAACATGCGATGCGGAATCTCAGGTAATTCTAACAGAAGGAACACCGTATGGAGGAGTGTATTCTGGTCAGGGAGTGATTGGTAATAAATTTTATCCATCTAGTGTTGGCTTAGGTATTTATACAATAAGTTATTTATTTACAAATCAAGCACAGTGCTCGGCAGAAGACAGTACAACAATAATTGTAAATTCATCTCCAACTGCAAATGCAGGCTCTGATCAACAGATTAGTAGCGGAGGAATAGCCAACTTATTGGGTAGTGGAACAGGAGGTTCAGGTAATTATTCGTATTCTTGGTTGCCTAGTAATAAGCTTATTAATCCAAATATAAATAATCCAACAACAGTTGCATTAACATCTTCACAAGTATTTACTTTAAATTTAGTAGATAATGCTTCTTCTTGTTCTGATTCTGATTTTGTTATAGTTACAGTTACAGGTGGTACTTTGTCAGGATTGATGTTGGCAAGTCAGTCAATTACTTGTGTAGGAGATAGTATTACACTTACAGCGGTTGGCTCTGGAGGAACTGGAAATTATTCTTACCAATGGTCTTCTAGTCCAGCAGGATTCTCCAGTACTCAGCAAATAGTGAATGTTGCTCCTTCTTCAACTACTGCATATATTGTTACAATTTCAGATGGAGCATTAAGTACTAGTGCAAGTCAGTTTATTATTGTTAATGCCATTCCAGTTGGTAGCTTGCCTTCTGATACTGCTATGTGTAGTAATAATCAAATATTATTGGATGCTGGAGGTGGGTATGCAAGTTATTTATGGTCTAATGGAGATACAAATCAGATTATTAATATTAATGCTTCAAATCTACCATATGGTTTTACAGATTATTATGTTACAATTTCAAATAGTATAGGTTGTAGTATAGTTGATTCTTCTAAAGTAGAGGTAAGAGAAGCTCCATCAAATCTGATTGCTGATGATAGTGTTTGTATTTTTATTGTTCCATATTATGTTTTTGATGCTGGCCCAAATATGAGCTCGTATTTGTGGAGTACTGGAGATACTACTCAAACAATAACACTTCACACTGCAGATTATCCTCTTGGTAATAATAATTTTTGGGTATCAGTTTATGATAATATTGGTTGTTTTGGGTCAGACACAGCAAATTTACAATTAGTTATTTGTGAGTCAATTTATGAATCAGAAGATGGTAATGTTGTTAAGGTTTATCCAAATCCAACTACTGCTATAGTTAATATAGAGATTGAAAGTGAATATCAAGAAGATATATCAATTGATATTTACGATAATCAATCTAAATTGGTATTTAGTAATAATACATCTATAAGTACAACGAAAAAAACTCTTCGACTTAATTTAGATAAATTGTCAAAAGGAGTTTATATAATGCATATTAAAGGGGAGAATACGTATAGTGTTCAGAAAATAATTATTCAATAGAGAGACAAATTGTAAATAATAAAGGCTGCTTAATTCTTTTTAAGCAGCCTTTGTGTTTTTGTGTGGTATTGTTTATTGTTACAACTTATCCAATTCAACAGTGAAGTGACGTAAAATCGGAGCTTCTTTAGTTATTTTCAAACCTTTAGTTATTTCATTTCTTCGTGCATATACATTACCAATTGCAGTTGCTACGTAATTCATATGGTTATTAGTATAAGTTCTACGAGGAATTGCCAAACGAACTAGTTCAAGTTTAGGAAACCTATCCTCACGAGTGTCAGGGTCGCGGTCAGCTAATAGAGTTCCAATTTCTACACCTCTAACGCCAGCTTCAATATATATTTCAACAGCAAGAGTTTGAGCTACGTAATGTTCTTTTGGTAAATTAGGTAGAAATCTTTTTGCATCAATAAATACAGCATGACCTCCTATAGGTTCTTGAATAGGAACACCAAAGTCTTTTAATCGATTTCCTAAATATGCAACTTGCTCAATTCTATTTTCAAGAACATTAAACTCAGTGCCCTCTCTTAATCCTTGAGCTAATGCATTCATATCACGACCAGACATACCTCCATAAGTAATATATCCTTCATACATAATATTAAAAACACTTGCTTCTTGAAATAATTTTTTATCTCTCATGCCAATAAATCCACCCATATTTACAATGGCATCTTTCTTAGAACTCATTGTCATAGCATCAGCATTCTCAAACATTAATGTAACAATTTCTCTAATAGATAAATTGGTGAATTCAGCTTCTCTTTTCTTTATGAAATATGCATTCTCAGCAAAACGAGCAGAATCAAATATAACCATTTTATTATATTTATTTGCTAACGCTCTAACATCACGTAAATTCTGAAGAGAAACAGGTTGACCACCTGCTGAGTTATTTGTTATAGTCATTATTATAAAAGGTACACTGTCTCCGCTATCAATAAGGACTTTTTCTAATTTGTTAATATCAACATTACCTTTAAAAGGGTGGTTAATGGTTGTGTCAAACGCCTCATCAATAGTGCAATCAATAGCATGAGCTTTTCTTGATTCTATATGGCCTTTTGTTGTGTCAAAGTGTGAATTGCCAGGAACAATATTCCCCTCTTTAACAAGAACTGAAAATAATACATTTTCAGCAGCACGACCTTGATGAGTTGGAAGAAAATATTCAAATCCAACTATGTCTTTAATAGAAGCTTTAAGTTTGTCATAAGATGTAGCGCCAGCATAACTTTCATCGCCTAGCATCATTTCTGACCATTGTTTGTCACTCATTGCTCCAGTTCCCGAATCAGTTAATAAATCAACAAAAACATGACTGCTCTTTAAGCTGAATAGGTTATACTTTGCTTCTTTTATCCATTTTAATCTTTCTTCTTTTGTACTTCTGTGAATGGCTTCTACCATTTTTATTTTGAAGCTTTCTGCGAAAGGAAGTTCCATATTATATATAATTTTAAATAGTTTTAAATAAAAATTTATTAATGTAATACTTTGCTGGAGAGAAAATTATAAGTATTCGTCGCGATTCTTTATATTGCGAAAAGTGATTTCTTTTAAATGTAATTTTTTAGTAATATTCATTTGAAATTATAATAATGATGCGCAAAGGTATTAAAATTTTTTTAACAATGACTATACTTTAAATATTGAGATAAATGTTTTAAAATATGTTGTATATGAGTAATATTATTATTTGTATATTTGAAGCCAATTAATTGCACATATTCTTTTAAACGATATTCTATATGAAAGAGCTTCTCCCATTTATACTTGCTATTGCATATTTTGCATTTAAGCAATATAAAAAAGGACAAGAGGGTAAGACCGTTCCTCAAGCACCTAATAGTGAAAAAAATGGTAGAGAAATTCCTCAAAGTGCACCTCCGACTTTAGATAATTTTATAACGAGTTTTTTTGGTGAACAAGGCTTAAAATCAGAAATAGAACCAAATTTAAACTTTGCTGAAGAGAATGTAGATTTTGCAGAAGTTAATACAGGTTTTGATTCTTCAGTAAAAGAAATTTCCAAAGAAGATAAACAGCCATACAGTATTGAATATGATAAAAATACTAGTGTTATTGAAGAGAATAATTTCCAATTTGAAATGATTAAAAATAAGGATAATGAATCTTCACAAAGTGTTGATTTTGACCTTAGAAATGCGGTTATTTACGACGCTATTCTAAATCCTCCATATATTTCACGATAATTGTGTTGTTAAAATTTGTTAAACAAGTTAATAATTTTTTTATTTTTGGCGGCTTAAGCATACAGAACACATAAAATATATAAAATATAAGTCTATGATTCGAAAAATACTATTGTCAGGTATTGTTCTATTTCTTTCTCTAACATCAATGGGGCAGGCAGGAACACTACAAGGAAAGGTAATTGATGGGCAAACTGATGAACCTATTCCTTTTGCTAATGTTGTAGTAGAGTTGGCAGGTAAGCTAGTAAATGGAGGTACCACCGATTTTGATGGTAACTACAAAATCAAGCCAATACAACCAGGAAAATATGATGTAAAGGTTAGTTATATTGGTTATAAAAAGAAATTATATAAAGGTGTTATTATTAATGCTAATAAAGTACGATTCTTAAATATTGGTTTAGAATCTTCAGCAACTAATCTTGAAGCTTTTGAAGTTGTGGAGTATAAAGTTCCACTAATTGATAAGGATCAAACTTCCACTGGTGGAACAATGACATCAGAAGAGATTGCAAAAATGCCAGGGCGTTCTGCTGAGGCTGTTGCCGTTACAGTAGGAGGTGTATTCTCCGATGATAATGGTAAAATGGGAGGTATGCGTGGTCAGAGGTCTGAAGGTACTGCAACTTATATTGATGGTGTTCGTGTAATTGGATCTTCTTCTTTACCTCAATCGGCAATTGCTCAGGTAGCAGTTATTACTGGAGGTACACCAGCTATGTATGGTGACCTTACTGGTGGTATTGTAAATATTACAATGAAAGGACCTTCTCGCGAATTTGGTGGAGGTCTAGAGGTTGTTACTTCCGAATTATTAGATGGTTATGGATATAATCTTATTGGTTTTAGTGCTACAGGTCCTCTATTGAAAGGAAAAGATTCTACAAAAAGCACTTCATTACTTGGTTTCTTTGTTTCTGGTGAAGGTAATTATACTAGAGATAATAGACCCGCATCAATAGGTACATACCAAGTTAATGATGAAAGATTAAATCAGATAAGGGCTGTTCCAGTTGTACCAACAGGTACTGGCTTTGGTTCATTCCCTGCTGCTAATTATGTGTATAACGATGATTTTGTAAATCATAAAACTAGAGTTAATGCAGAGTCAATGTCTGCTTCTTTTGCTGGAAAAATAGATGTTAGAACAACTGATAATACCAATTTGACTTTTGGTGGGTCTTATAATTGGGATAGAAGAAAACTTTGGGAAAGTAGGAATACCTTGTTTAATAATGATAATTATGGTATGCGTGATAATTCTACTTGGAGAGTTTACGGTAAGTTTACTCAACGTTTCCCAACAGAAAGAGATAGTAAATCTTTAGTTAAGAATGTATATTATAGTATTCAGGCAGACTACTCTAGAAATACACAAAAAACTTATAATCCTAAACATGGCGATAATATTTTTAATTATGGTTATGTGGGTAAATTCACTACTCATTCTATTAAGTCATACGAATTAGGTAATGATACAGTAGAAGGCTTGACAAATGTCTTTGTACAGAATGGGTTTTTGGATACTTTATATGAATTTGAAAGATCAGATATAAATCCTAACCTTAGTAATTATACTGACCAATATTATAATTTATATGATAATACTAATTTTTATCGTAATGCATTAACGGTACAAAATGGAGGTGCTCTCCTTAATGGGCAAATGCCTGAATCAATATATGGGCTTTATAATGCTACGGGAACTCCTTATAATGCATATCAAAATTTTGATGACTCTAGATTTGGTTTTAATGCTAATGGTTCTGCTGATATAGGAAATCATGAAATTCAATTTGGTATTCAATATGAGCAACGTAAAGAAACTGGATATGGTTTTGAATATAGTTATTCAAATACTATAGGACCAGCAAATATTTGGACATTAATGAGGGGACTTACAAATAGACATATTGCTCAGTTAGATTATGCTAATCCTCATTTGATTAATGATGCTAATGGCATTTTTCAAGATACTGTAGAATATGATAGATTATATGATGGTAATACACAAGCATATTTTGATAAGCAGTTAAGAGCAAAATTAGGAATGCAAGAAGATGGACTGAACTGGATAGATGTAGACAATTATGATCCATCAACTTTTGATATTAATTTTTTTAGTGCTGATGAGTTACTTAATAGTGGTAATCCATACGTTTTCTATTTTGGTTACGACCCTTATGGAAATAAGCTTAATGGAAAACCTGCATTTGAAGATTTCTTCAATGAAGTTAATGATGAAGGGAATTATTCAAGAGCAATAGGAGCTTATGAGCCTATTTATATGGCAGGTTACATTCAAGATAAATTTGCATTTAAAGATTTGGTATTTAATATTGGTCTTCGTTTTGATAGATTTGATGCAAATCAAAAAGTTCTTAAAGACCCATATTTATTTGCTGAGGCACTAACAGTGAAGGAAATGGATAATCCTAATATTACTGGAGAAGTGCCATTAAATATGGGTGACGATTATATAGTTTATGTTAATGATATACATAATCCTACAGCAATAGTTGGTTACCGCGATGGAAGTAGATGGTTTAATGCTGCAGGTACCGAAGTTACAGACCCTACTTTACTACAAACATCACAAGGTATTGCTCCTTACTTAGTAGATCCAGATCAAACAGAAATTTCTCCAACAGCATTTAAAGATTATGATCCTCAAAATACTATTTCACCACGTATTTCGTTTTCATTCCCAATTTCTGATGAAGCATTATTCTTTGCTCATTACGATATATTGACTTCACGTCCTACTGGAAGAAATAGAATTCCAATGATAGACTATTTCTTTATTAATCAAGTAGGAAATACAGTTATTAATAATCCTAATCTTAGACCTGAAAGAACAACTGATTATGAATTAGGTTTTCAACAAAAAATATCAAATTCGTCTTCTTTAAAATTCTCTGCTTACTATCGTGAGTTTAGAGATCAAATACAAGCGTTTAGATATACAAGCGCATATCCTGTTTCATATATTTCTTATGCAAATATTGATTTTGGAACAGCTAAAGGTGTTACAATGGCTTATGATTTAAGAAGAACAAAGAACTTATGGCTGAAAATTAGTTATACATTACAATTTGCAAAAGCAACAGGTTCTAGTGCTACTTCTGGAATTAGTTTAGTTACTTCAGGACAGCCTAACTTAAGAACAATAAATCCTATTACCGATGATAGAAATCATACAATAAATATTATTGCTGATTATCGTTACGCTAGAGGTAAAGACTATAATGGACCAACAATTACTCGAAGAATAAAAGGTACTGATAAAGTAAAGGTTATTAGAGTTCTTGAGAATTTTGGAGCTAATATGACTTTCATGGGAGGTTCAGGCTTGCCTTATAGTCGCCAAAGTAATATTACTAGTGCTTTATTAGGTGGTGGCTCACCAGTTCTTGATGGTTCTATTAATGGTTCTCGTTTACCATGGCAGTTTAGAATGGATTTAAGAATCGATAGAGATTTCTTTATTTCTAGAAAAGAAGGAAGTAAGAAGAATCCTCACTATATGAATGTATATTTACAAATATTGAATGTTCTTGATACAAGAAATGTAATGAATGTTTATCGTTATACTGGTAACCCCGATGATGATGGTTATTTGAATGCTGCAGAGCATCAAGCCTCTATTAATTCGTACGAAGATCCTCAAGCATTCATTGATATGTATTCAACTAAAATTAATAATCCTTATAATTATAGTTTCCCTCGAAGAATTCGTTTAGGTTTAATATTTAATTTCTAAAAAAAAACTGCAATAAATAATCATTTAACTATGAAAAAAGTATATACAATATTTACACTTATCCTAATATCATTAATGTTATCAGCTAATGTTATGGCTGAAAATGTTAAGGGTGAAGGTAAGAGTACACGAAAAAGCTCTCAGCATACTAGAACTGGAGCTGCTGGTTGTTTGCCTGCAACTGCAGCAACAGAATTAAATCTTAATAATGTACGAGCCAGAATTAATACTGGTGGTGATATGTGGTGGGATTTGCAAGGTCAAGCTAAGTATGAAATCCCTAAAGGATCATCAAAAACTTCAATGTTCTCAGCATCATTATGGTTAGGTGGTACTGACGTTAATGGTCAGTTAAAGGGAGCATTTCAGAGATATAGAGGGAATGGAAACGATTATTGGCCAGGACCACTTACAACTGATGGAAAAGCATCTATCACAGCTGACGTTTGTAAAGCTTATGATAAGCATTTTGTAATATTTCGTCGAGATGTAGATAATTTTCGTTTAATGTATAATAATTCTGAATATCCAGATTATGTTGTCCCAGATATTATTAAGGATTGGCCGGCTAATGGAGATGTTTCTAGAGGACAGAGTCAATGGATAGCTCCTTTTGTCGATTTAAATGGGAATAATGTTTACGAATGGGAACAAGGGGAATATCCTTATTATGATGTGAATAATGAATTGTGTAAACCAGTTAAAGATGCAAATGGTGATTATTATTATGAACCAACACCAGAAGGTGGAATCTTAGCTGACCAAGTATTAAAAGGTGACCAAACAATTTGGTGGATATTTAATGATAATGGAAATATTCACTCTGAATCAAGAGGAAATGCAATTGGTGTAGAAATTAGAGCACAAGCTTTTGCTTTTTCTACTAACGATGAGATTAATAATATGACTTTTTATACTTATGAAATCATTAATAGATCTACATATAGATTAACTCAAACATACTTTAGCCAGTGGGTTGATACTGACCTAGGATATGCTTATGACGATTTTGTTGGTTGTGATGTTGGAAGAGGTTTAGGGTATTGTTACAATGGTGATAATGACGATGGCTTAGGAAAACCAGACCATTATGGAAAACAGCCTCCAGCTGTTGGTGTTGACTTCTTTCAAGGCCCATATATGGATAATGATGGTATTGATAACCCTAAATACGATGCTAATGGCGTTCAAATGTGTGACGAAAGTATTAATGGAGTTAATTTTGGAGATACTATAATTGATAATGAACGATTTGGAATGCGCAGATTTGTATTTCATAATAACACTGGTCAAGGTAATCCCGCTATGCAGGATCCTGATTTAGCTGCTGAATATTATCAATTTTTAAGAGGTATTTGGAAAGATGGAACTAAAATGACTTATGGTGGTGATGCGCATAATACGGGAGGTCCTATTTGTGACTTCATGTTCCCTGACTTGACAGATGATTGTAATTGGGGTACTGGTGGTGTAGTTCCTAATCCTAAAAAATGGACTGAAGAAACTGCTGGAAATGCTCCTTACGATAGAAGATTTATGCAATCAGCAGGAGAATTTACGCTAGAATCTGGTGCAATTAACTATATTACAGTTGGTATTCCTTGGGCTCGTGCTGGTGCTGGTGGACCTTTTGCATCTGTAAACTTATTACGTAAGATAGATGATAAAGCACAAGCTTTATTTGATAATTGTTTTAAAGTAT
>QMPB01000112.1 GCA_003648395.1 Bacteroidota bacterium | reverse complement strand
GCAGAGTGGTCGAATGCGGCGGTCTTGAAAACCGTTATGGGTCACACCATCGGGGGTTCGAATCCCTCTTTCTCCGCAAACTTTATAAAATGCTTGTCCATAGGACAAGCATTTTTTGTATCCAATATTTTTTTGCCAAGCTTTGCTTGCGCAAAAAAAATATTGGATACAAAAAATAGTCATTTATTTTTTCAATAAATGGCGTATTTTATAAAGTTTGTAGCTCCCCCCTCAGGATAGCCGACTGCAAGAAGGCAATCCCTTAATATTAATGGTAAGCTATGATTCACTTCTCAAATTAAGTATAAATATGTAACATGATTAAGAATTAATAAGTGTAAAGGCTCTAAGTACATGACATTTTTGTATTATTTTATTAACAAAAGACGAAACAGGAAGACAGATATAAAAACAACAGGCCTCAGACCCATTGGAGTTAAATTATATAAACACTCCAGAAATGGATGGGATTGAGCGAAAACGGGGCATGCGAGGCTTAAGGATTTCAAAATCTTATTATTTTCAAAAAAGGCGTTTACGTCTGCAATTAATGACATAGGACTATTTTTGCTAAAGAGTTATTATTGAAAAAGATACCCAAAATCATAAACTAACCAAGGTCATTCATTCACTTACTTTTTTAGAAAATAAATTATTTTGAAATTCGCGGGTGGGAGTTTTTTCGCTCTTGTCTATTAATAATTGTAAATTGCAGAAAGAAATAATTCTTCATTTTTATTGTTCAAAACTAGAAATTGCCAAAGAATACCCTTTTAGACCTAATCCACTTATGCTACCTTTGCAAACAGAAGCGATAAGATTAGTCTTTCTAAACTCTTCGCGGGCATATATATTCGAGATATGCACCTCAATTACAGGGGTATCTATGGCGCTAATAGCATCAGCTATTGCTACCGATGTATGAGTATAGCCTCCAGCATTAAGTATAATACCTTTATAAGAGAAACCTACTTCATGAAGTTTATTGATTATCTCACCTTCAATATTACTCTGATAATAGTCAATCTTTATTTTATCATATTCAGAATTAAGTTTCTTCACAAAATCTTCAAAATTCTCATTTCCATAAATCTCTGGTTCACGAACTCCCAAAAGGTTGAGATTTGGTCCGTTTATTATTATATAATCTTTCATCTCGTTATTTTTCTTTAATTTGTTCTAAATCTACCCACAAATATATAAAATATTTTACCTATCAAAAAAAGGATTCTTGCTAGTGGCACTAATGGGAATGCCAAAGGCGATTTTAATATCTTTCTTAAAGATTTTTCTTTTAAGAGCAGCCTTGCCAAGGCTAAACATTATTCTATTGTCCACTCTATGATTAGCAGCAATACTAACTGCTGAGCCAATTGCGATATTCAAATCAGAGGTATTAAATACACATGGCGTATTTGGATATTTCTCTTTTTCGGCACAGTTTTCAAAACCGCATAACTGACATATTTCATTAAGACCTAGGGTTTTAATCTCAGTTCCAATAAGTAGTACTGCAGCACTATCCTCAAGATTATTAGCATCACGATGATAAAAATCGGTATTGGTTTCATCACCCATTTTATGAAGAGTAGCGGCTAGCTCGTCAATTTCGCTATCGGTAATAAGAATTATCTCTAAAGTGTTTTTACCTTTACCTTTGGGTGCAGTTCGGGCAGCAATCATCATTTTTCTACCTATGTCTTCTAGCTGTTGTACTGTATTCTCTTTTTCTGAAATAAGTGCCATAATCTTTAGTGAAAAAATAAAGAGGCTAAAAATCAATGAAGATTAGCCTCTTTATATAAAGTTTAATATTTATTTTTAATTCAAATCGCTAAACTGTCCCAAACTCTCAATAATACGAAGTTTCGCAAGTTGCATATCTCCAATATTGATATTTTTTGCAATTGTAATTTCTGCAGTATCGTCAGCCTTATGTTCAACCTGATTTATATGATAGAAACTAGGTCTATTAAGAAATAATAGAGTGTCAGTATTATCATTAATATAGTCAGGAGTGTATTTGTACTTATTGTTATACTGTGTAGGTTTCTTAAGCTGAGAGAATAATACAATAGGAATATTTATTTCTACAGCTAATTTTTTAAGATCAATTACAACATTACAAAGGTCATTATCTTCACAACTATCAATAGTGTTATTGCTATGAAGCAATTCAAGAAAATCAATAAAAATAATTTCTGAGCCTTGCTTTACCATCTCTTTAGATTTCTCAGCAATTGTGTCGGTACTTATTCCTACTTGGTCTTCAATTATTATGTTTGAATGGCCTATGCTATTAATAATAGACTTAACATGATTTCTTTCAATATCACTTAATTCTTCTTTGTTAATTTTAGCAATGGAAATTCCTGAAGTGCTTTGTATCAGTCGCTTCATAAATTGTTTGCCAGATCTTTCTGTAGAGAAAATACCTACACTATGATTTTCGCATAAAGAAATATTATTAATCATAGATAATAAGAAAGAAGTTTTGCCAATACCTGGTCGTACAGCTATAGTTACTAATTCACCTGCTTTAAAACCTTTTGTAATTTTATCTATTGCATGAAAACCTGTAGTAATAGAGTTATCGGGGAGGGAACTTTTTTTATTTAAATAATTAGGATTGAGTGTTTGGCTCATTAATTCTTGCACTGAGGCAAACACTCCTTTGGTCTGAGTGTTATCTAATGTGTTGTTACTCATATTATTTATATTTTAGTTATTATATATGTGAACGTATATTTATTATTTTACCTGTCAAAGATAAGAAAAAAAACAACAGGATACAACTGTTTTATTAATAACAATACTAATAAATAATGCAATTTATAACTTATGAATAATGAGTATATAACAATTTATTTATATATTTGTATTGAATTAAATAACAATATTATAGATATGTCAGGACATAGTAAATGGTCAACAATAAAAAGGAAAAAGGGTGCGGCTGATGCAAAGCGCTCCAAAATATTTTCTAAATTAATTAAAGAAATATCGGTAGCAGTTAAAGAAGGTGGTGGTGATGAGGAAGCAAATCCTCGCTTACGTGTTGCTATTGCAAATGCTAAAGGTGTAAATATGCCTAAAGATAATATTGCAAGAGCCATTAAAAAGGCTGATGATAAGGATGCAGCAAATTTTGATGAAGTTAACTATGAAGGATATGCAATAAATGGCATTGGTATTTTTGTGGAATGTTTAACAGACAACCTACAAAGAACAGTTTCAAGTGTTAGAGCTGCTTTTACGAAGTATAATGGATCTTTGGGTAAGAATGGTAGTTTGAACTTTATATTTGATAGAAAAGGTGTTTTTAGCTTTACCAAAGGCAATTTGGATATCGAAGAGCTAGAACTAGAAATTATAGATGCTGGTGCTGAGGAAATAATTCTTGATGAAGATATTATTAGTATTACAACCGCAATGGAGGATTTTGGTTTAATGAATAAGAAACTTGATGAACTAAATATAGATGTAGAAAGTGCAAAATTACAGCGTATTCCTTTGAATACTGAGCAACTTAGTGTGGATGATGCAAAATTGGTAATCAAACTAATAGATGTGCTCGAAGATGATGATGATGTGCAAGAAGTATATCATAATTTGGAAATAACAGATGAGCTGCTGGAGGCCTACGATTTCTAGTTTAAATTATTATACCAATTAAATGAAATACATAAACGATATAGAATACTATTCTCTTAATGGTAAGTTAATGCCCATTGATGGATTTCCTAAAGAAATAGTACGCTCATCTGGATTAGTTTACGAGGTTTTAAAATATGATAAAGGCGAATACCTTTATTTTAAGGAGCATTTGCAGCGATTACAGAATTCATTAAGGCTAATAGGGAAACAAAAAATAGATATTAGTAAAATAGAGAATAATGCAATCAAACTAGCGATAGCAAATAAACTAACTTTGGGAAATCTAAAAATAGTTGTTGATTTTAAAAGTAGTTTGCAATCAATATATTTATTTTTTATACCTCATAGATATCCAACAGGCAAGCAATACAAAGAAGGAGTGAGCTTAAAGCTGCAATATGCAGAAAGGTCAGAACCTAATGCAAAAGTGGCTAATTGGGATGTGAGAGGCAGTGCTAATAAATTAATTGATGACAATGAAATTTATGAAACACTATTAGTAAATAATAAAGATGAAATTACTGAAGGTAGTAGATCTAATGTGTTTTTTATAAAAGAAAATATTTTTTATACAGCTTCAAAAGATAAAATATTGCCAGGTGTTACAAGGCAGAAAGTTATTGAACTATTAAATGCCAAAAAGCTGCAGTTAATCTATAAATGTATAAAAGTTGATGAGTTATCAGATTATGATCATTGTTTTATTACTGGTACGTCACCAGGAATACTTGCAATTTGTAGAATTGAAGAAATAAATTTTAGTACGAATCTAGATTTTATAGATTAATATTGGGTTAAATAATTATGCAATAAAAAAAGCCATTAAGAAAAATAACTTAATGGCTTTCGCGTATATATAATATAGTTTTATAGTATCTTAACCATTCATTGTGTTAAGAAATTCTTCATTATCTTTTGTATATTTTATCTTATCTCTTAAGAACTCCATTGATTCAACAGGAGTCATATCAGCAAGGTGATTTCTAAGAATCCATAAACGCTGAATATTTTCTTTGCTAAGAAGTAAATCATCACGACGTGTTGATGAATTCACGATATCAATAGCAGGGTATATTCTCTTATTAGATAATTTACGATCCAATTGTAATTCCATATTACCAGTACCTTTAAATTCTTCAAAGATAACCTCATCCATTTTAGAACCAGTTTCGGTAAGAGCAGTAGCAATAATTGTAAGTGAGCCACCATGCTCAATCTGACGTGCAGCACCAAAGAATCTTTTAGGCTTTTGAAGTGCAGTAGCTTCCACACCACCAGAAAGAACTTTTCCTGATGAAGGAGATACTGTATTATAGGCACGAGCCAGACGAGTTATGGAGTCAAGCAGTATTACCACATCATGTCCACTCTCTGTCATGCGTTTAGCTTTTTCCAAAACTAGGTTTGCAATTTTTACGTGCTTTTCAGCAGGTTGGTCAAAGGTAGAAGCGATAACTTCTGCATTTACACTACGCTGCATATCAGTAACTTCCTCAGGACGTTCATCAATAAGCAATATAATAAGGAATGCTTCAGGGTGATTTGCTGCAATAGCATTTGCAATCTCCTTAAGTAAAACAGTTTTACCGGTTTTAGGTTGCGCTACAATAAGTCCACGTTGACCTTTTCCAATAGGAGCAAAGATGTCTATTAATCGAGTAGATATACTTTCATCTTTATGCCCTGTAAGGTTAAATTTTTCTTCTGGGAAAAGTGGAGTTAAGAAATCAAAAGGAATTCTATCGCGAACATCTTCAGGATTTTTACCATTAATCTTGTCAACCTTAATCAGTGGAAAATATTTTTCATCTTCTTTTGGAGGACGAATAGTACCTTTTACTGTGTCACCAGTTTTAAGACCAAAAAGTTTGATCTGTGATTGTGATACATAAATATCATCTGGAGAATTTAAGTAATTATAATCTGAAGATCTTAAAAATCCATAACCATCAGGCATCATTTCTAATACACCATGACTAGAGCTTACACCTTCGTATTCACTAAGGTAAGTAGCCATTTTGGGATTAGGTTTTTTCTCTTGAATATTATTTGATTTTTCAGGTCTTGGATTTGGTCGATCACTACGTTCTGGACGTTCTGGACGAGAACTTCTGTCGTTACGTGGGGCTGGTTTAGCTCTATCGGTACGACTGTTGTCTCTATTTTCAGGACGAGGACGTGGGGTGTATTTCTTCTCTTGAGGATTTACTGCCGGAGAATGCTCTTTTCTTTCACTAGTCGTATCAGTATCTTTACTTATTGGGCGGCTAGGTTTTTCAACATCCTCTGTTTTATTCTCTTTTTTAATAATGCTACTTTGTTGTGTAGCTTTATTTTCCCTTAGAGGTTTTCTTTCTTCTTTTGGCTTATCGCTTGAAGTAGAAGGAGTGCTTGTTGTTTTTTCTTTTAACTTAGAAAATAAGTCTTTGTTCTTACTATCTTCAGAAGAAAACTGTGGTGCCGGAGCAACTCTTCTTCGTCTTCTTTTTTGAATAGTTTCTTTTTCTTCTGCTTCTACAGTTGCCGCACTGGGATTTGCAGCTTGCTGATCAAGTATGGCTAGTATTAGCTCTTCTTTGCGCACATTTGTAATACGCTTTACTTCTAATTCAGCAGCAATTTCACGAAGCTCAGGAAGCTTTGTTACTTTGAGTGTTTCTAATTCGTACATTAAATTGTATAATTTTTGTTTGATATATTTTATGGAAATAGATAAGCTAGAATTAAGCTATCTTATTTGTTTGTATAATCTTAATGGATATATTAATATGAATTACTATTATCAGTTTTTAAATAATAGAAGGCAAAGATAATGATTTTTTCTATCTATTGCCAATATTTCTTAAAATATTCTCATTATTTAACATACTATTTCATATGATTAATATCAATTGATATGTAATTAATGAATGATTTATATTAAGAAACCTATAATTCAATAACTATTTTGCACATAGTATTCTATCTTCGCCAAACCTCAATGGCTTTATTCCAAGATGGTTTATACTCTTCGCTGCGTTGCATTATGTACAAATTATCAGTAAATGGGTTATCAACCTTATAAAAATTAAAAACTAAAGCATTGTCATTCTTATAATTGCCATATTTCCAAGTTTCCATATTGCCATTTCTATAAACAACGTCTGCAGGACCGTATATAATGAATATCATTCCTCTATCCGTCATCCAGCCTTCTCGGTCGGCAGCAAAATTAATATTAGAATTCTGAACACGATTATAATAGAGCTTTATCATATTCTTAGCTCTTTTTTGATCTCCAGAGATGTTTGTCCAGAAATCCTCTACAGCCTTCTTTTTATTTTTTGAATTATAAAGCGTCTTAAACTCTTTGCTGCTTGAAATATACCTTAGTGGCATTATCATTTGCATAGGAGTAGTAATATAAGGATAGTCATTGGTAAATCTGTATAATGTATAACCTGCAGTTTCTTTATCATTATTATAAAAATGATAAAAACCTTGATCGCTAAGTTGCAAAGGGTTGCTTTCACCATTAAGCATTGGCAAATTATATAAAGTGTCAGCTATAAGTCCCTCTATTTTATTTGTATTGTTAACCATTGGTGGCTTCGGAATTCTAATATTTGGTTTGAATATTCTTACCTTTATATTAGTATTAATATTTCTTTCCGAAACTATTGTAAAATTATCGTCTTTATTTAAATAATTAACTAGAACAGGTAGCTGGTCATTATCCTTTGTATAATAATTTTGTCGACTGTTGATATCTGTTTTGTCAATATCTATTAGCTTTCTTACAAAATAGTTTTTATTAATATCCTTAAACTCAATATAAAGTAGGTAATTATAATCTTCTATTATTGGCAAATGAAAATAACCGAAAGAGCTATTATTAAGTCCAAAATTATCGGTATCGGTATATACAAATGTGCCACTATCAACCAATAGTTTTGCCTTATAATTATAATATATTTCGTAATGTATGCTTGCCTTGGCAAAGTCTATATTATATTTATCTTTTTTATAAAGTAATTCGCTATTATCAATCTGATAAAAAAGGGTAGAAGTAGTGTCGCTATTATGATAAACGCTAAATTTTGGATGCAAATTCACACCGTTAATATTATAAAGTTCCGAAAAATTTTGTTTATTAAATCTTTCTTGGGCATTTATATTAACAAATAATACCACTAAAATTAATAATAGAATATAATTCTTTATCATGATTTCTAATAATAAAAAAACCACATCATTTCAATAGTATTGAATGTGATGTGGTTTTAAATAAGTATTTCAATAAGCTTGTTTACTAATTTGTTTTTACTAACCACATAGATTGATTTCCATCGCCTTTAGATTCGGTATATCCTATCAATAAATATGAACCATCTTTACATTGTATCATTTTATTGATTTTGTCGTCTTCCTCTTCTCCAAAAGTGTTCTCATAAACTTTATTTCCTTTTTTATCAATTTCCATTATCCATGCATCATATTTACCTTCGCCTTGGCTAGCAGTAAAACCACCTAATACGTAACCATTCTCAGTAGGGCATATGCTCATAAATTCTTCATCTTTTAACCCGCCATATTGTTTATCCCAGGCTTTATAATACTCATCTTCAATTTGTATCATATAACCATCAAAGAAACCCTTAGAATCGCTCATGGTGCTACCAACTATAAGAAATTTGCCATCAGGCAAAATGCAGAAATCATTTCCATGCTCAAAATTATCTTTACCATAGTATTTCTTTTCTTTTGAAGAGCCTCTTTCTTTATTTGCTTTTACAAAATATATATCCATACCGCCAGCACCATAGCTTGTTGTGTGCCCAAGTACGTATATAAAAGAATCTTGAGGACTTTGCTTTATTCTTACTGCGATATCAGTTCCTGCACTACCAGTAGTACGATCCCATATTCTCTTTCCTTGCTCTTTTCCTACTCCTAGAGTATTTATTTTTACAATATAAAAATTATGTTTTTTAGGACCTTTTGATTTTGTATAGCCAGCCATTACAATCTTATTATCAAAAGTTTTTATTAGATCAAAAGCTTCGTCATCACTTTTGCCACCATAAAAATGTTCCCAAAGCTTATTTCCTTCACTATCAATCATCATAAACCAATAATCTTTTTTACCGCTTCCTTTTGATTCGCTATATCCTGTAATAGCATATTTGCCATTATATTCTATAATTGCGTTAAACTGATCATCCTTTTTTCCACCATAAGTCTGACTCCATTCTTCGTCGCCATTGGCATCTACTTTTACAATATACCCATCGAGTTTGCCACTGCCTTCAGAGTTTGTTGAGCCTACTATAATAAACCCATTGTCAGGAGTTTCTATTGCACTCATGGCAGTTTCTTCACCCATACCACCAATTGCTACATCCCATTGTAGGCTTAGTTGTGCAGTTGTGGCAATACTTATAAAAAAAAGTAAGATGATAATGTTAATAGCTTTCATAATTATGTTTGTGTTTTAGTGCGTATGGATGCAAATATACAATATTTTAGTTGTTATAAAACCCCTGATTTTATGAGTTTCATAGGGTGTTGTTATTGCCTTTCAAACTCATAATCTCGCTCTACTTTTGCTATTCGTGTTTTAAAAGTTCTATACCATTCATTCCGACCATTTTCTCGCACTACTGTATGTTCTGCATTTTCTTTCCATTCCTTAATGGATACCAAATCTCGCCAATATGAAACTGTTATTCCAATTTCATTTCTTGCGCTCTCAGCACCAAGAAAACCTTCTTGCTGCTTTGCCAACTCTATCATTCTATCTGCTGCTTTAGAATAGCCATTATCTCCTTCGGTTCTTGTTGATGTGAATATAACCGCATAATATGGTGGTTTTGGTGTGCTTGCTATCATAGCTTTTCTTTTTATCTAATGTAGATTTTAATTTATCTTCAATAGTCTATTCTTTTTATTCTGAAATATTGAATACGACTTTGATTTTATTTACTCCTTTTATACTATTGCTATTAATGCTAATTTCACAGCTATAGTTATTTACTTTAAGGTTTTTACCTTCTATTAATATAAATATCTTTCCTTTCTCGTTTGGCTGTAAAGTAGTTTGTGGGCTTTGTGTTTTAATGAAATTACAATTAGAAGAAATTTTCTTTATTTTTAATTCTGATTCTCCCGTATTTCTAAAATAGATAATTGCTGTTTTATTTTCTTCCATTGTTAGCTCACCAATATTTATTTCCTTCTTTTGCCACGATAGAATAGGATAAGAGCTTTCGTTAATTGGTAGAATGTCGTTGCTGCTATACATTACGATCTGTATTTTTCGTTGTAGTGCGGCCTCACGGCTATATACAGAGTTTCTTTTGTCATTAGGGTTATTACTCACTAAGCCTGTGGATTGACTATCACCAAGGGGATCTTCGTATATTACTAAATTATTGATACTGTCAGTATTATTATCTAAATACTTTACAAAATAACCATTATTATATTCTCTAATAAAGTTTTTCAAACTATGAATCCTTCTTTTCGAAAGTGCT
>QMPB01000111.1 GCA_003648395.1 Bacteroidota bacterium | reverse complement strand
TACAATTCTTATTCTTTATACTATAGGAGGCAGAACATATTGTTCATGGGTTTGTCCTTATCATTTATTGGCAGAATTAGGAGAGAAATTGCACAATTATTTAGTGAAAAAGAAAAAGATAAAGGAGCATACATACAGTATTTATTTACGCTTTGTATTTTGGATAGGATTTCTTCTAATAGCTTTATTCACTAAGAATATTGTTTTTGAAGATATTAATCCTGTCGGAATTATTTCTCGTTCATTAATTTATGGACCAAGTATAGCTTTACTTTGGATTCTTGCTCTTTTATTATTTGAAATAGCATATAGTAAACGCTTTTGGTGTCGTTATGCCTGTCCAGTTGGTGCAACTTGGGCAATAACAGGTCAAGCAGCATTATTGGATATTAAATTTGAACTTGATAAATGTGCCTATTGTCGCGATTGTCAAGATGTATGCCTTGTACCTCACGAACTTTGGTTTGTTGAGAAAGGTAAAGCAACTCAAGATGTTCATTTTACAAATTCAGATTGTACGCGCTGTGGGCTTTGTGTAGATATATGTAGTGGTGATGCACTTTCATTCACTATTAAAGGAATTGATAAAATATTATAATAATTTATGATAAATGCAGAAGAAACAGTGTTTATTAGTGCAAAAGCATTATCAAAAACATTTAAAAGTCAGCTTGTAATAGATAATTTATCTGCTGATTTTTTTAAAGGAGAACGAATTAGTTTAAGTGGTTCAAATGGAGCTGGAAAAACTACATTAATACGTTGTATTTTAGGACAATACACTTATGATGGAGAGTTGCTTGTTATGGGAGGGAATCCTCGTTTGCAGCACGAAAATATTATGAAAGAGATTGGCTTTGTTCCGCAAATACCACCTCCATTGAAGATGACAATAAATGAAATGCTTAATTTCTTTTCGCAACTTACAGAAACCTCACAGGATGTATTCATCAATATAGTTACTGAACTTGGTTTGGATATTAGGCAGCATTTGAATAAACCATTCTATAAACTATCAGGAGGAATGAAGCAGAAATTGTTAATTGCTTTTGCGCTGGGGCGTAATCCTAAAATTTTACTTTTAGATGAGCCTTCTGCTAACCTCGACCCTGAGGCTAGAAAAGTGTTCTTTGGTTTTCTTGAGAATTTTAATAAGGATTCTTTAATGATACTTAGTAGTCATAGAATTAGTGAAATATCCAAATTAGTAACAAGAGAAATTGAAATGGATTTAGGTAAAATTGTAGTCGATAGAAAAATAACTCAAAATATAAAATTATTATGAAAAAATTAGCAATTGTATTATTATTATTTGTTGTTGCTTGTAAACCACCAGCAGATTTTCAACCAAAAGAAATAAACTGGGATAGAGATATTTGTGTGCTATGTTTGATGGGACTAGCAGATCAAGAATATTCCGTTCAACTTATTAATAGTGAGGGAAAAACTGTTTGGTTTGACGATATTGGATGTTATGTAAACTATAAAGGTTCTGATGATTGGAAGAAATTTGTTAGAGATGGAGAGTATAAGTCGTGGATAGGAGATTGTGAAACAGGAAAATGGATTGATGCAGAGAAAGCAAATTATCGTTTTGGTGATGATACTCCAATGGGATATGGCTTTGGTGCTTTAGCGGAGGCTAATGATTCTACTTTTGATTATAATACAGTTGTTCAGCGTATTAAAGATGGTAAAACTTTGCGTGATAAGTTTATGAAAAAGAAGAAAATGGGTAAAATGAAGTGTGGAGAAGGTAAATGTGGTGGAATGAACAAAGAAGAAAAAGAATAATATGAAGAAAGGAATGATTAGCCTAGCAACTCTTGAATTACGACAGAGTTTGCGTTCACCTGCATTTTGGGGATATAGTTTGCTCTTTGGTAGTTTTGTTGCTTTGATGTTTGCTTTTGGTATTACTGAGTCACAGATAATAGGCTTTGTCGGTTTAAGCAGACTAATGGTAACTTTTATGCAAGTTACTATGGTGATTCTACCAATATATATCCTTATTTCAACAGTTAGAGCTGTGGTTGGAGATAGAGAATCCAATGTTATGGAATATATACTTTCTCTACCAATCTCATTTTCTGGCTATTATTGGGCAAAGTTTTGGAGTAGGTTTATAGAAATATTTATTCCTGTTTTCATTGCTTTACTTGGAGCTTCTATTTGGGGAGCAGTCACTAATATTGATGTTCCCTGGGAATTATTTGCTTTTTATAGCATGTTGTTAGTGTCAATGGTAGTCTGTTTTGTGGGTATTGCAATGTATATTTCTACAAGAGCAAAAACTCAAAATATGGCTGTTAGTACAGTATTTATTCTATGGTTAGTTTTAGTAGCATTTCTCGATCTTATATTAATGGGGCTAATGCTTAAAACTAGAATGGATCCACATGCTATAATATTTGTTGGTATGATAAATCCTTTACAGGTATTCAGAACGGCAACTCTTGCCTTATTTGATCCTAAACTTACTGTAATGGGCCCTGCTTCTTACTATATTTTAGATACTATGTCAAGGTTTTGGTTTATTGTATTTGCAATAGCTTACCCCATTCTTATTGGCATAGGCTCTGCTTTTCTTGGTAGCAGATATTTCAAACGTAATGATATTATTTAGATTATGATAAAACATTTCATTCTTATTATTTTATTAGGATCATTAGTAATATTGTTTTCTTGTCAACAGCAGGAGAATATATCAGCTCAGTTGTTTCCTAATCCTCCTGATACTTGTAATTTTGGGAAATTTGCAAATAAGCTTACAGCAAATGAAAAAGCTTGGTTAGTTGCCGATACTACATATACTAGAGAAGGAGAATTACGAAAAATAGGAATTCAAGAAGTGCCACAAAATAAAGACGATTTTAGAAATTTTGGTTTCGATGGTGGCTTATTAAATAGAAAGTATATTCGTGATGCAGATTTTAGAGGTGCATATTTTAGATCTGCTAAAGCAATGCATACTGATTTTTCTTATTCTGATTTTCGATGGGCTAATCTAGAATCAGCACGGTTTTATGCTTCTAAACTATTTGCGTGTAACTTTACTCAAGCAGTAATGTTCTATTTTTTTGCAGATAGTGCAACAATGGATAGTTCATTATTCATAAGTGCCAATTTGTTTGGAATGCATGCCAATGATGCTTCAATGCGTTATTGCAATATTTCTAATGCAATGTTGCGAGATGCAGATTTTATTAATACCGACTTTACTGGAAGTATTGCTGTAAAAGCAATTTTAACTCACTCAATATTTATTGATGCTAAAATGGATTCTATGGATTTGAGCTATGTGGTAGGTTCACTCTCTACTTTTAAAGGTGCTTCTTTTGTTAATTCAAGATTGTGGGGGGCTGATTTTAGTGAAACAAATCTTGATAGTGCTAATTTTTATGGTGCTGATCTAAAAAATTGTAACTTTAATGGAGCAAATTTTAGAAATACAAATTTTAAGAATGCTATTAATATCCCTGAAAGTGTGAAGGCGAAATTAGTAGATGATAAAATATCAGGAATTTTAGGGAATTAGAAACAATGAATATTAGAATTATTAAATTATTGGCCTTCATTATAACAACCTTATTGTTTCAAAGCTGTAACAATATTAATAAGGAAGTAGAGGTATCTGCATTATTTCCCGACCCTTGCGATACTTCTGGAATGTATTATCTTGCTAACTTCACGAATAAAAATCTGATAAAATCAATAATAAATAAGAAAGAATTACTTCCAAATGGAAAAGAGCGCAATAAAGGCTTAATTGCCATTCCACAAGATTTTGATGATTTCAGAGGCGAGAATCTCGATGAAATATATTGGAAAGCTGTTCATGTAAAAGGTGGAGATTTTAGAGGAGTAAAATTCCGTGCTGCAAAATGCCAGAATAGTGACTTCTCAGGTTCTGATTTTAGATTTTGCGATATTCGTTGGTCCTATTTTATGAACTCAAATTTAAGTAATTGTGATTGTTCACGTTCAATTATGTTTCGGACTTATGTCACAGAAAGTAATCTGGAGAATTCAGACTTTAGAGGAGCAAATATGTTTGGTGTAAAAGGGCATAGAGCTAATTTCAGAAATTGTGATTTCACTAATGCATTAATGAAAGAATCTGAGTTCCTTGATGCAGATTTTACTGGTAGTAAAGCTGTAAATGTGAGATTTATTATTACTGTACTTACAGGTGCAAAGATGGATTCCACTGACTTATGCTATGCGGATTTTACGGGTGCAGGCCTTGAAGAAGCTACCTTTACTAATGCAAGAATTTATAAAGCTCAATTTAGAGGTGCACATCTGCAAGGAGCAAGTTTTAGGGGAGCCGATTTGAAAGGTTCTAACTTTTTTGCTGCGGAATTTGTAGATACCGACTTTACTGATGCCAAAAACATTCCTAAAGGAGTGAAAGAGCTTATTGTTGATGGGAAGGCCACAGGTGTTTGTAGTTTGAACACAAATTCAATATAATCTCTTTAAGTAAAACTACAAGATGTACTATGTAGTTAATATATTCTTATAATAATTGTCATATATTATATAAAATACTCTAACTTTGTTATATGAATGAGCATTACAAATTTTAATCTTATTTTGACCCACAGTGCAATGATTAAAATTTTGTTATGTGACTGCACCTGCCTACGGTAGGCAGGTATTTCCGAATTAATAAACTATAAACATATGAAAACAAGTTATTCAAAACTGATAAGTATTGCCATAGTTTTAATTATACTTATGGTAAACTGTAGTGCGCCAGAAAGTAAAGGAAATAAGAGTGTTAAGCCTCAAGTAAGAGAGCAAAATACCGTTGCTGATGTAGCAAAACCCAATTCATTATTTGTAAAGGAATTTGAACTAGGTACTGATGAAAATAATAGAGAAGGTATTGAGTCTTTTAAATTGGATAATGAAAAGAGCCTAGTTACTTGGTTTTGTGTTACTCACACAGGCTATGTAAAGTTCAAAGGGGGTAAACTTAAAATGCTTGATAATAAGATTATTAGTGGGGAATTTGAAATAGCCATGGATAGCATTAGAGATACCGATATTGATTATTATTTAATGCGTGTTGTTTTGGAAAATACGCTAAAATCAGATAGTTTTTTCAATGTTAATGCATTTCCAGTCTCTATAATAAAGTTAACACATCTAAAAGAATTGGGTTTAAATGAATATCTTTTGGGAGGAGATTTACAAATAAATGGAATAACCAATAAAATAAGTTTCCGAACTAAAATAATTCAAAATGATACTACAATTCTTGTACTAACAGATCGCTTTTATATTGATAGAACAAAATGGGGAGTAACAATCTACTCCAAAAACTTTGAACAAACCGATGATAGCTTCTTATTTACCGATTCTGTGAGTATGAAGGTTACGGCATTTTTGAATAGAGGGAATTAAAACTGTAGCAGTATTATTGGTTAAATATCTAAATATTGTAACAAGTATACTATAGATGGTGTTAATTCTGGATTATAAGAATACTATTTTATCATATAAAAAGAAGTGGGTTTTTTTAGTAACAAATAATTTAATTATTCTTAGCTTTTTTTGTATTTTCGCATTAGTAAATCAATCTTATAAAATTAATGACAGATCCTGAACCCAGTCAATTTATTATTGCCAATTTATTGAACAGTGCAAACTATAGTTTCTTATCTATATTTATCACATTTTCAATAGAATCAATTATTGCCATTGTTGTAATGGTTATATTACTTATGCTTTCGGGACTTATCTCAGGTTCTGAGATTGCTTTCTTTTCTCTAAATCCAAGCCAAAGAGAGGACATTTTTGAGAATAAAAATAATAATTCTTCCAAAGTAATTAATCTACTTCAAAATCCAAAAAACCTTTTGGCAGGAATACTTATAAGCAATAATTTTATAAATATTGCTATTATTCTTCTTTCTACTTTCTTTATGAAAGAGACATTTAATTTTAGTGAGAATAAAACCCTAGGAATTATTATCCAAATAGGAGCTGTAACTTCTTTATTATTGCTATTTGGCGAAATCCTGCCAAAAATATATGCTAAGCAAAAGGCAATGATTTTCGTAAATTTAATGGCAGATACACTAACAATAATAATAAAGATATTTAAACCATTTATTCTTATTCTTAACAGAACTACTAGTGTTATTGATAAGCGATTGGCTAAACGAAAAACACAGGTTAGTATGGAGGATTTATCGGATGCGGTGGATCTTGTGAATGAGCTTGATAATATGGAGGTAGATGCCGAAGACCAGAAAATACTAAAGGGAATTGCCACTTTTGGCGAAACGGATGTAAAGGAAATTATGAAGGCTAGGGTAGATGTTTTTGCCATTGAGGTGGATACGTCATTTGCTGAAGTCCTTAATAATGTTCGTGATTGGGGTTATTCTAGAATTCCTGTTTATGAAGATAGCCTCGATAATATTGTTGGAATTCTTTATGTAAAAGATTTGTTAGATTATCTTGATAAAGAGAACTATGAGTGGAATAAGATGCTAAGGCCAGCAGTATTTGTGCCTGAGGGCAAAAAAATTAATGATCTTTTGCAAGAGTTTAGAGCTAAGAAAATCCATATTGCTATTGTGGCTGATGAGTATGGTGGTACTTCAGGAATTGTAACTTTTGAGGATGTGATAGAGGAGATTGTTGGAGAGATTAGCGATGAGTTTGATAAAGATGCCGAGGATGAGCATTTTGTTATTATTGATGATAATACTTGGGAGTTTGAGGCCAAAGTAAGTATACTAGATTTTTGTAAGGTTGTAGATATTGATAATGAAGAGTTAGATGAACTGAAAGGGGAATCTGAATCTTTGGCAGGCCTTGTACTTGAAGTTAAAAGTGATTTTCCGAAGTTAAATGAAAAAATAGGTATTCTTAATTTTGAATTTCAGATTATTGAAATGGATAAGAGGAAGATTATTAAAATTAGAATTAAAAAATTATCGTAATATGTTTTATGTAAATAGTAGGCTAAGTTTTGTGTTTGCCATAGTTGTTTTTGTGCTTTTTGTAGCTTCTTGCAATGATGATGTAACGCCAAAACCTCGAGCTTATTTTCGTATTGATATTCCGGAGCACAATTTTATTCATTATGATAGCAGTAGTCCATTTTCTTTCGATTATGCTGATTATGCAGTAGTTTCTAATGCTAATAATGCTGCTCATCCTTATTGGTTATTTCTAGATTACCCAAAGTTTAATGCGCGTATATACTTATCTTATAGTGATATACAGGGTAATGTTTCGCAAATGCTTAATGATGCTCACGATTTGGCTTTTAAGCATATAGCAGTGGCTAATGATATTCAGCAAAAGCTAATTTTAATACCAGAAAATAAAGTTTATGGATTGTATTATAGCATAAAGGGGGCAAAAGTTGCAAGTCCTATAAATTTTTATGTTACCGATAGTGTTTCACATTTTGTAAGGGGTGCCTTATACTTTAATTTTGCACCTCAAAATGATTCTTTGGCGCCAGTAATTAATGGTATTGAAAAAGATATATGGCAATTGGTGGAGAGTTTGAAATGGCAGGAGGTAATTAATGAGTAATATTAAAGAGGCTGCCAAGATTATTTCTAATGCCAAGAATTTGGTTGCATTTACCGGTGCAGGAATTTCTGTAGAAAGTGGAATTCCTCCATTTCGCGGTGTAGATGGACTTTGGGCAAAATATGATCCAATGATTTTGGATTTAGATTTTTATAAAAGAAACCCTGATAAATCCTGGCCTATTATAAAGGAGCTATTCTTTGATTTTTTTGGTAATGCAAAGCCTAATGCTGCACATTATGGACTTGCTAAATTAGAGCAAATGGGGATTTTGAAGTCGATAATTACCCAGAATATTGACAACCTTCATCAGGAAGCAGGAAATAAAGAAGTTTATGAATATCATGGAAATTCGGTGCAGTTTGTTTGTACTAAATGTGGGACTATGTTTAAGCGCAATGATTTGGAACTTACAAATGATTATCCATTATGTAGTAAATGCGGTGGTTTATTAAAACCAGATTTCATTTTCTTTGGAGAGGGAATTCCTGAAGATGCAATGAGCAAATCTCTGTTGGCAGCACAAACTGCTGATATATTTCTTATTATTGGAACTACTGGCGAGATAATGCCTGCAAGCCAAATTCCATATCTTGCAAAACAGAATAATGCTACAATTATCGAAATAAACATAGAGAAATCAAAATTCACCGATGCTATTACCGATATATTCATTCAAGAAAAAGCCACTAAGGCAATGAATGAGATAATTGTTAATGTTTAATTGTTAATTAGGGCAATAATACATTATATATTTAATAATTTAATATTTTAACATTTAACCAATGTCTGAATTTACGAACCATAACGATACAAAGATTAGTAAGCTATTGGAGCTTTCGGAAATCATAATTAATAAGAATAGGCCAGCAGAATATGTAAAGGCAAATATGGATATGATAGAGGCAATAATGCCTTCTGATGTCATTCGGTTGGTGCATTTGCTAGTGGAGAAAGGTTATGAAATGGTGGACTTGAAAAAGCACATTTCTAAATTATTAAATCTATTCTATAAAGCATTAAATAATTACCCTACGGCAAAACCTTCTGATGATGATTTACTTTTCTATCTTCAAAAGAATTCAGAGAAAATGATGGCTGATTTGAAAGCTCTAAAACCAATTATTAAAGCATTAAATTTGGAAGGTGTTACTGCTGATAGAATTGTAGCTCTGAGAGATGGTTTTAGTGGTATGAGTGTTTATTCTCACTATTTTACGGTAAAAGAAAATCTATTATTTCCTCTAATAGAGAAACAGTGGGACGATTATAAATGCGTACATATAATGTGGTCAATTCATGATGATATTCGTGGATATTTGAAGCGCCTTCCGGAGCTGTTATCAGCTAAGGAATTTGATTTAAAAGAATTTAATGTAGTTTCTAGCAAAATGTATTTCGACTTGGGAGCAATAGTATTTCGTGATAATAAAGTTCTATTTCCGCAAATGCTAATTACTATTCCTAAAAAAGATATGGAGTCAATTTTAGTGGCTAGCGATGATTTGGAATTTCCGTTTTTCAAGCCAGAGGTTGTAAAAAGTGATGATATTAATAATCAAGAATTTTTTAAAAATGGAAATGTAAATCTTGGAACAGGGGCTATGAGCCCTGAGCAAATAAGTATGGTTTTTAATCACTTACCTGTTGATATTACTTATGTTGATGAAAATAATACTGTAAAATACTTTTCCACACCTAATCATAGGATCTTTCCACGCACTACTGCTATTATTGGTCGTCAGGTAAGCAATTGCCATCCGCCAGAGAGTGTTCATGTGGTAGAGAATATAGTTGATGCTTTTCGCGAAGGAAAGAAAGATGAAGCCTCATTCTGGATTCATATGGGGCCAAAATTTGTTCTAATAAGATATTTTGCTGTTCGCGATGCATATGGTAAATTTAGAGGCACATTGGAAGTTTCTCAAGAGATTAGCGAAATTCAAGAACTAAAAGGAGATAAGAGGTTGCTTGAGTGGGAGTAGGTAATTGTATAATTATTAATGGTACAGTGATATAATGAAATAATGGTATAATGAAATAATGGTATAATGAAATAATGGTATAATGAAATAATGGTATAATGAAATAATGATATAATGGTATAATGATATAATGGTATAATGATATAATGGTATAATGAAATAATGGTATAATGAAATAATGGTATAATGAAATAATGGTATAATGAAATAATGATATAATGGTACAATGATATAATGGTATAATGATATAATGATATAATGAAATAATGGTATAATGAAATAATGGTATAATGAAATAATGGTACAATGATATAATGGTACAATGATATAATGAAATAATGATATAATGAAATAATGGTATAATGAAATAATGGTATAATGAAATAATGGTATAATGAAATAATGATATAATGGTACAATGATTTAATTATGTAATTTCAACATTAGTACATTGTATAATTAATTCATTGTATAGTTATCAATGATGTAGTTTCTCGATTGTCGAATACCGAATACTGATTACCATTAAAAAGCACGTATGTGACCTTATGTGTCTTATGTGTTTCTTTTAAAAGTGTTTCTTTTTGTAGTTTTTAAAATAGTTAGCAGATGAAAAAGTATGATTATATAATTGTAGGAAGTGGTTTTGGAGGCTCT
>QMPB01000110.1 GCA_003648395.1 Bacteroidota bacterium | reverse complement strand
GAGAAAAGCACACTAAGAAGTATGCCCAAAGAGATAAGTATATATTTTGTTTTATTGCTCATTAATGCATTAGTTTTCCTTCATGTCAATTGCTCCATTGATATACTCAATAAGAGGTTGTAAAGTTACAAAACCTTCAATAATTTCAGCTGAAATATCTTTATTCTGCAATATGTTATCGCTAATATCATGACCAACTACCAAACTTTTATATTTTAAATATTCGATTGCATCGCAATCTTTGGGAAAATCCTTAGGTCCACGCATTAATTTATCTTCTAACAATTCAGGATATATATTCTTAAATTTTGACTTATTTAAGACACTATCTAACTGATTATACGAATAGTATATCTCACTCCTCAAAGCCTTCAAAGACGTTGCCTCGGGACGATAAATCCCACCACCAAAAAAAGACTCTCCACCTGGTTGAATATGAAGATAATAACCTGCATAAGGTGATTTACGTCCTCCCTTATTCCAGAATGCTCCAAAATGATTTTTATATGGCAACTTATTCTTTGAAAATCTCACATCGCGATATATCCTGTAAGTACAAGATTTGGCATTGGTGAAAGTATAAGTAGAATCAAATTTCTCTATTTCTTTTCCTATAAAATCGACCAATACATCAAACTTAGCTTTCGCCTCTAAATATAAATGCTTGTTCTCATTAAACCATTCACGATTGTTGTTGACATTTAATAACTCTATGAAGTTATATACATCTTTTAGTATGTTTTTCATTGTAGAATTGGTGATTTGATTAATTGGTGATTTGATTATTCGTTATTCCTTCTGGCTTTACTCTGAAGACTGCCTACTTTAAACTTTAGCCTTTTGAAAAATCACTTTACAATTTTCATCCATCCCTAAAAGGGAGAATTAGAAAGTGATTTTTACTTTACACTTTAGCCTTTCAACTTTATTCACTTCTTCCGCTTCTTTTTCTTCTTTTTAGCATACTCAATATCACCTTCTTCAATATCATTCATTACCGATTGCCAGTCATTCTCTTTCTTACCACTTTCAAGAAGAATATTTTTATAATCCATTTTGGTAATTTCCATCTTAGAAATAGGTTTCCCCAGATTCTCCTCAATCTCTTTCAGCAAATCTCTTTCTTCCTTACTACAGAATGAGATAGCAATTCCCTTATTTCTTCCCCTACCCGTTCTACCAACACGATGCACATAATGCTCTGAAGTTTCTGGCATATCATAATTAATAACATACTCAACATTAGGAATATCAATACCACGGGCACTAATATCTGTTGCAATGAGAACTTTCAGCTCGCCACTTCTAAAATTACGCATTGTAATCTCTCTTTCATTCTGCTCCTTATCACTATGAATGGTGTCTGTAATAATATCAACTCTTTGCATTGCTTTTTTTACTCTTTCTGCCCTAACTTTCGTTCTCACAAATACCAAAATCTTCTTATCATCATTGTTTTTAATAATTTGCTCAAGAAAGAATCTTTTATCATCCATTTCAACCATAGACACAGCATGTTCTATATTTTTAGCTACTGGATCTTTTGGTGATATTTGAATTCTAATAGCATTAGTAACAAGAGAATAAGCAAGTTTCTTGATGCTTTTGTTAATTGTTGCAGAAAAGAAAAGAGTCTGACGTTTACGAGGTAAATGTCTCATTAAATCTCTAATATCCTTAATAAAACCAAGGTCTAACATATGGTCAGCCTCATCAAGAACCAATATTTCTACACGATTAAGTTGTAATGCACCTTGACTTACCAAATCAAACATTCTACCAGGAGTAGCAATAAGAATATCTACTCCTTTATTTAACTGCTTAATTTGAGGCTCTTGATCTACTCCCCCATGAATACAGAAAGTCTTAATTTTCAAATGTTTGCCAAGAGTAATGAATACTTCTTCTATTTGCAATGCTAATTCATGTGTTGGTGACATTACCAAACATTGAACACCTTCTGCTCTTCTGTTTTTTGAATTATTTCTTCTTTGTAAGATTTCTAGAATAGGAATAGCAAAAGCAGCAGTTTTTCCAGTACCAGTTTGAGCAATAGCAAGTACATCTTCTCCTTTTAAAATTGGAGGAATGGATTTGTACTGAATATCTGTAGGCTTTTTATATCCTAAGTTACTAATACTCTGCTTTATTCCTTCATCTATATTATATTGCTCGAACCTCATATATCAATTGCGTCTGTTAATTAATTTTGCAAAGATAAGATTAATGGGTTTGTGTTATTATAAAAAAATATCCCTTAAGTATTTTAATCTATAGTATTCCAAGCTATTCATTTATAATATTAATTCTCCCCAATAAACGAAAAGCCTTAAAAAGAATATTAAAATCATTTCCAATTCTATAATTCCTAGCGTAAACGAGATTTATTCTTACTTTATCCTCATTGCTAGCATCATCACTAATTAAATCCGAAGGATGAAGTAAGCTTCTTTTAATTTGGGGAAGATTTACATCCTTAATATCCTCATCAAAACCTACTAAAGTATATTTTCCGATAATGACTAAAACTAAATTCTTTATCAAACCCAAAGGTTGTTTTGAGAGCCAAAAATGTAAAGGATAAGTTAACAATAGCATACAACTAATCACAAAATCAAATAATCTCTTAAATCTCTTATTACTTTGCTTATTAATAGCATTAACCTCCACAAAATACACATCGCTAGAGGTATCAATAGAGCTAGAACCAATAATAAACATCTGCTCAGGTGGTGCTATCTTAAAATCCATATCTGGAGATTTCAATTCAGCCATTAAATCAATTATCTCCCTAGCTTTAAAATCTTTAGCACAAAATATCAACTCAGAAATTTTATGGATTTTTACAATTTCTTTTAGCTGCTCTACAGATCCAAGTACCCTCGTATCTACATTAGTTTTTAATTTAATATCAAGTAATATTTTGCTCAAAAAGGAAGCGTCAATGGATGTATTATTAATTAATGACAATACTCTTTCCGTTTCTTCATCACTACCAACAACAGAAATTCGCTTTGCTATCTTAGAACCAAATTTCATAGACTTCACCCCCAATAAATATACAATAAAGCGCCAACTAATCATACTAATGGCAGACCAAAGAGCACCAAAAAGAATTAAAGCTCTCGAGAATCTATATATTTCTGGTAATAAAGCATATACAACCAATATCAGCATTACACCTATCAGTAGACCTAATAGTATTTTTTGTGCTTTAATTGGTTTATCGTAACCTCCTGAATAATATACAGAAAGCTGCCAAAACAATATAATAATAGGAATTACAATGTATAAAAACTGAATAGGATAATGTTGCTGTTCGCCAAGAATAATCTCTCCCCAATAATTAGCTGCAATAAACATCCCAGCATATACTATAATAAAATCAATAAAAGGTACTACTAAGCTTTTAATAGTACTAGCAACTATTGAAACCAATGCCCTTAAAACTATTGCTGAATTAATAAGAAAGCTAAATAGCTTTGCATTCTCTTTAGAATAATGTTTTTTTGCAAAAATCACCATAGCATTATAGAACACATAAACATAATTCACTGTATTTTTTTTAGTGCTTTCACCTTTATAATGAATTATTCTAGTACCAGCAAAATAGTAATTCTTAAATCCGCCTTTAATTAATCGGTACGACAAATCAATATCTTCGCCATACATAAAGAAATCTTCGTCTAGCAGTCCTACTTTATCCAAAGCAGTTTTTCGCATCAACATAAATGCACCAGAAAGCACTTCCACCTCATGAGTTTCATCTTGAGGAAGATGTCCAGCATGATATGCAGCAAACTTCTTACTCTTTGGAAAGAGCTTAGAAAGTCCAAACATCTTAAAAAAAGCAGCAGCAGGAGTTGGTAATCCACGCTTCGATTCGGGCAAAAATCGCCCCTTTCCATCAAGCATCCTCACTCCCAGACCACCAGCATCAGGATGTGCATCCATAAAATCAAGAACCTTCTTAAAAGTATCTTCCTCTACTATAGTATCTGGATTTAAGAGTAGTACATACTCTCCTTTTGAAATAACAATTCCCTGGTTATTAGCCTTTGAGAAACCTCTATTATCTTTATTTGCAATAAGTTTAATTTGTGGAAACTTCTCATTGAGCATGTTAAGAGAATTATCAACAGAGTTATTATCAACCACAATAGTTTCAACATCAATTCCATTAGAAGCAGCCAAAACACTATTAAGGCATTGCTCTAAAAAAAACTCAACATTATAATTGACAATAATTACCGATAACTTCATATTATAGTTTTTCAGCCCCAAAGATAAAATATTCTACTGCTTCTTATTAATAATTGTTTATAATCTTTATACGCATAAATATTTATATTATTTTTGATTAAAATAATTACATCACAATATTATTCAATATTTCATGAAAAAACTATTATTAGCTATTATTGTCATTACTATTCTGTCAAGTTCAAGGTGTGAGAAAGTTAATGATTATGATGAAAATCCACAAATGAATTATAAAGAGGCAATGAGACAATTCGTTATTGGAATAAGTGAATACAGCAAACATATTTATCCTAATTTCATCATTATTCCTCAAAATGGTATAGAACTTATGAGTAATACTGGAGAAATAAACAGTGCAATTTCTACCGTATATTCAAATGCAATAGATGGTAACGGACAAGAAGATCTATTCTTTGGTTATGAAAACGACAATGAGGCTACTCCTACGGCAACAGTAGATTATTTAATTAATTTTCTAAATCTTTCAGCTGATAATTCTAATACTATTCTTGTAACAGACTATTGTTCTGACCATTCGAAAATGGATATTTCACTTACTAAAAATGATGCTCTAGGATATATTTCATTTGCAGCGAACCATAGAAATTTGAATAATATACCAGATTATCCTGCATACATAATAAATGAAAATAGTGATGATATTACTAAACTTTCAGATATCAAAAACTTTCTATACTTAATTAATCCAGAAAACTTTTCTAGCAAATCAAGCTTTATTACTGCTATTAAAGCAACAAACTACGATTTAATAATAATGGATTTATTCTTTAATGACACAACAGCATTTACTGCTCCTGAAATAAATTTACTTAAGAAGAAAGCAAATGGTGGTAAACGATTAGTAATTTCATATATGTCTATTGGAGAAGCTGAGAATTATAGATATTATTGGAAAACAACTTGGGACAATGACAAACCTTTCTGGCTTAACGAAGAAAATCCAAATTGGGAAGGCAATTTTAAAGTTCAATATTGGGAAAAAGAATGGCATGATGTAATCTATGGCAATAATGATTCTTATACTAAAAAAATAATGAATGCAGGTTTTGATGGTGTATATTTGGATATTATTGATGCCTTTGATTATTATGAAAGTAAGTAGTAATCAGTAGGCAGTCTTCAGTAAGCAGTAGGCAGTCAGCAGTAACAAAGAACATCAAATTACCACATTAACAATTTAACATATAAACACTTTAACATTTAACCATATCTTAGCACAAAATTAACACACACACAATGGATTTATTAGTAGCAGAAAATATTACAAAAACCTTTGCCAAGCACAGAGCACTTAATAATGTAAGTATCAGTGTTCCAGAAAATAGTATTTTTGGTTTACTTGGACCGAATGGAGCAGGTAAAACAACACTAATTCGTATTATTAATCAAATTACCGGACCGGATTCAGGCAAAGTGTTTCTTGGTGGAGAAAAACTCCAACCAAAGCATATCGAGTATATTGGCTATTTACCTGAAGAACGAGGTTTATACAAAAAGATGACCGTTGGAGAACAGTCAATTTATTTAGCTCGACTAAAAGGACTTAGTAAGAGCGATGCCAAAAAACAACTCAAATATTGGTTTGAAAAATATGAAATTGGAGCATGGTGGGATAAAAAAGTTGAAGAACTTTCCAAAGGAATGCAACAGAAGATTCAGTTTATTATTACGATTCTTCATAAACCTAAACTACTAATCTTTGATGAGCCTTTTAGTGGTTTTGACCCCATAAATACAAACCTACTTAAGGAAGAAATATTAAACCTTAGAAATGAAGGTGCAACAGTTATTTTTTCAACTCATAATATGGCTTCTGTAGAAGAAATATGCGATCATATTGCTCTAATTAATAAGTCTAAAAAGATATTAGATGGAAAAGTATCTGATATTCAAGATGAATACAAAACTAGCACTTACGAAATTGAATATGACAGTAATACTACTCAGCTATCGGAGTTTATTCCTTCCAATTTCGAAATCGTAATGAAAGAAGAACTCGAAAGAGGTTTCAGAGCTAAAATAAAGCTTCCTTCTGATAATCACACAAATGAATTATTAACTGCTTTGATGAAAAATTCTAGAATTAAACTTTTCAAAGAGATAATTCCAAGTATGAATGAGATATTTATTCGTAAAGTAACCAATAATTAATTAACAAAGAAAAACTAAGAATATGAACAAGATTTGGCTTGTTATTCAAAGAGAATACTTAAGTAGAGTTCAAAAGAAGAGCTTTATTATAATGACAATATTAGGTCCAATATTAATGGCAGCATTATTTATTGTACCTGTTTATATTGCAACTGTTAGCGACGAGATTAAGGTTGTTGGTATAGTTGATGAAAGCGGATTTTTTACTGATGCATTTGAAAATAGTGATAAACTAAAATTCAAGGAAATGCACATGGATATAGATGAAGCCAAAGAAAGCTATAAAAAAATTGGCTACAATATGGTTCTATATATCCCAAAACCTTCTTATACTTATCCTAAGAAAATAATTATTTATTCTCAGAGCGAACCAGGGATGAATGTGGAAAGAAAGATTAGAAAAAGTATTAATGATGACCTAAGAACAATGCGGCTTAAAGATGCTGGTGTTGGTGACGATGTAATTAGCGCCATGAAAGACGGTGTTAATCTCACAAGTATTAAACTTGGCGAAAATGGTAGTGAAGAAAAAAGAACTGGAACTCTTAATTTCATACTAGGGACAGTATTATCATTGGCTATTTATTTCTTTATTTTCTTCTATGGAACTCAGGTAATGCGTGGTGTTATTGAAGAAAAGACTAGTAGAATTATTGAAGTAATAATATCCTCACTTAAACCTTTTCAGCTAATGATGGGAAAGATAATTGGACTTTCAATGGTTGGATTAACACAGTTTCTTTTATGGGTAATTATTACAACCTCTATAATTACAGGCGCTAAATTTGCTTTCTCCGACAATCTTGCAGAGATAGAAAAATATCAAATGCAGAAAACTGGACAAGTTATAGACCCCGCGAATCAAGTAGAAGTTAATGCACAATACGACAAAACAGCAGAAATACTTGAGACTGTAATGAGTATTGATTTTAAAGTAATAATTGGAAGTTTCTTATTCTATTTCTTATTTGGATATTTGCTTTACGGAGCTTTATTTGCCGCTATTGGTGGTGCTGTTGACAATGATGCAGATACACAACAGTTTATTCTGCCTGTGACAATACCTCTGATAATTAGCATAATGGCTTTACAGCCTATAACTAATAACCCTGATGGACCAGTTGCCTTTTGGCTTTCAATAATACCACTTACCTCTCCTATTTCTATGATGATTCGTATTCCTTTTGGTGTACCATGGTGGCAACTTGCATTGTCTATGTCGCTATTAGTTGGAGGATTTATCTTCTTTACTTGGGTAGCAGGAAAAATTTACCGTGTAGGAATACTTATGTATGGCAAAAAGATCTCGTATAAAGAACTGTGGAAGTGGTTAAGGTACTAACTATTAATTTCATTTGTTATAAAAAAACGCAATTGATCTTCGACATCTGATAAACCTTGAGAATCTCGTGCATATATTAATATATCAAGCACAAAAACACCATTCTCATGTTTCACTATATTAAAAACAGGCACCTTATTTATTAATGATTTAGGGTTAGTCATAATTTGGAATTTCAATAACGATTTAAGCTTATCAAAACTCATAGTGGTATTAATTTCCAATTGTATTCGCTTAGATATACGTGACTTTTCTTGAGAAAGAAACTTTATTGGCTTTCCTAAAATTTGAGAATAAGGTATTAATACTTTATCTCCATTTTCACCTATCAACTTAAAATTACGCGAATAAAATTCTACAATAATTCCCTCATATTCACCAGATTTAATCTCTGCATTAAGCATAAACCCTGAATTAGACCTAAGAATAAACCCTGCCACAATATCTCTTCCTGCAAACCATGCAATTATTAATAAAACTGCTAATAAAATAATACTAATAATAATTCCGTACTCAAAGCTAATTCTATAAAACTTAGGAATAATAAGAATAATGTAAATTATCCACACCATAAGTTCAATAAAACCGAAGCTTCTATTATACTTAGATTTCAACGATTTCCGCTTAAGCAAAAGTGGAAAAAATTTAGCAAAGACTTTTAAAACCACATATACAAATACTGCCGATAATATTAAACTAAAAACAGGAAATACAGAAATATTTGCTTTAAAAACATCCATTATAAATATTTTTTACTCTTTAATACGTTAATAATATAAGGTCGAACTAATGAACTAATACAATAAATATTCTCTTTTATTTCTTCAATAATTCCTACCCTCTTAAGTTCATTAATCTTACCAACAACTACTTCAGGGTCAAGTTCTGTAAGCTTAGCAAGTTTAGAATAATTCATATTCTTATGCAATATAAATAATTGCAACACCCACAAATCAATATCTAAAAAGGAATCAAATATACTAATATCTAGTATAATAGGATTTCTAATAATAATATCTTTATCATTAATTTCAATGACATTATTAACCCAAGCATCCATTGCAGTATATGGATATCCCTTCGACTGTCTGAAATATTTACTAAATAATCTTGAAAAATCCCAAGCATGAAAATTCGATTGTTCTTTATTCTCTAGTTTCAATTTAAGCCCGCCCAAAACATGTCTTTTCCATATCATCTTTTCAAGCATACGAGCATCAACAGAAGCCAAAAATACAGAATGTGTATATATCTCAGCCAAAGGACGAAGTTTGCTAATAAAATTGAAAGTAAAAGAGTTAATATTTACAACAAATAAAAACTTATTAGCATATTGTCTAATAATTCTATGAATTTCATCAATTATCTCAAATCCGTCACTCGATTTACTCCACCATAATTCTACATCTTCAAAAATTATTAACGATTTCTTTTTTACATTATTAAACAAATCATTACTTGAGTCTGCATCCAAGGCTTCTTGAAAACTATGCTTGAAAACAGCAATATCTGTACTTCCGTTTTTAGGAGGAAATACTGAATATATCTTATCACTTGCACCAATAAAATTAGCAATTCTATAACTTAAAAACGACTTCCCAGAACCTGGAGCACCACTTATAAGTAAAGCTTGAGCTGAGCCTCCATTCCAGTCAGAAATAAAGTGTTTAAGTTCTTTTTCTTCCGATTTACGTTCAACCCAAAACTCAGGCAAATAATTGTTTCTATTAGTAAACAGCTGTTTATAGTAAAATGGCAGCTCACTAATAATATTGTTTGGCGATTTAAGGTCTGAAATTGCAATGCGTTGTTTTTTATTCAAAGAAAAGCTATTTGCATTATCTTGCAGTATATCTTGAGTAAAAATCATACCTGAACTCTGTCTATACCATAAATCAGCAGCAAAATTTCTCAGCCAATAATTAGCTTTATCAAATGAGTTAGTCAACCACAAATTACGTTTCTCAATATCTCTACTCTTAATATATTGCTTCAGATTCATTGCTGCCTGTACAAATGGATAAATTGAAACTTTTTCGCTTATTATCCTCTGTCTCTCCTCTATTTGCAATAATATTCCACTTGCTAATTCATCATACTTCTTATAATTATCTTCAAGTGATTTAATTTCATTAGCTAAATATTCTTTAAATTCTTCGGTTCTAATATCTCTACTTTCAATATTGTATACCAACAATCGTAAATGGTCTTGTAGCTCAATATTTACAGTCATTACTTGCTCTGCCATTGAAGATATTATTTTCTGCATTTTTGCAGTAAACTCATCTTGAACAATAAAATCCATAAGACGCACCACCGCTAAATTTACCGTTGTTAAGCTGCTAAACTGCTTATCTGTTCCAATTAAATTATCTGACTCCTCGTCAAAAATCTCTACATTCTTTGGCAATTCTTTAATTAATGACTTTTGGGTCTTTTGTATAAG